>CADBUA010000026.1 GCA_902797665.1 uncultured Lachnospiraceae bacterium
CAAGCGGAAGCGCGGAGACATACCCCTGAAAGCCCCGGCATATGCCGGGGCTTTCAGGCATAAAAGGCCGTTTATAAGACAGAAAGAAAGAGCAATAAAAGAGAGAATGAGAGAAATAATATGGAGAATCGATTAATAGGAAAAATAATTGATATAGATAAAACAAAAATGAAATGGCAGATAGGCGCATGAATATTTTGAAATATTATATATGATGATAGATGCAAGACATAATTTAAATGATAGGAATGAGATATAATTGATATGATAGGCGTAAGGAATGATTAAAAATAAAAATTTTTTAGTAAAAGAAATTGAATAAGCATAAATATAAAAAGATAGTAAGCAAGAGATTGGAAAAGAAAGAAAATATAAACAGATAAAAAGAAGCTTCTCCGCGCAGCGGGGAAGCTTCTTCTGATCTGTCTTCTGGCCCTTTACTTTCTTCCACCCTTCTTTCTGGCGGGTTTCTTTCTGGCCTTGGTTTGAGCACGAGGCCCTGATTTTTGCGGCTGTGCGGGCTTTTTCGGCTCCGGAGTCGGTGTCGGCGTCTCCACTTTTCTGGGAGCAGGAGATGGTTTTGTCTGGGCTGGCGCCTGCTCCTTTGGGGTCGTCTTCTGCTTCTTCTCCTTCGGTGCAGGGGTATTCTCCTTTTCCTTCTTGGCAGGAAGGAACCTCTTGTACCACTTCTCCTTTACAGGAGGCTTTTCCAGCTGCCCGCGGATGGCTTTGACATCGGTGATGTAGATGCCTGAGATGGTCGCCTTGACTTCCCGCCTGACCGGAATCACGGGAAAGATCTTATTGTCGGCGAGCATGGTCATGACTCTGCCCTGGACACGGACCATGACTACGGGGACCTTCTGGCGGCGCGCAAGCTTTGGCGCCTGGTCAATGGCAGCCTGCGGCAGACCTGAGTCCTTCAGCGGCAGCATCTTCTTGTCAAGGATCAGCATCTGAACTGTCTGCTTCTGGGCCTCCATCAGCGCTTCGGATTCGTGCTGCTTTTTTTCCAGCTTTTTGCCGTAGAAGTAGAGGACAATCAATCCCGCGGTGAGGATGATCAAAATGATCAATAATACAATGGAAACGGTAGACATAGACTCCCTCCTGCATGGAAATATTGGACGTAGAGCTGCATGCTCCTCCCACAGACAGGAAGCCGGGATCCTTTAACTGCCGGGCGGCAGATCTGAAAAGGCTTTGGAGCGGGCTTTCACACAGCTTTTCATCGCACACTGCGGGGAATTCTATCATCATTTATGTAAAAGCGCAAGAATTGTGGTATACTGAGCCGGTGCTTTGTGCACTGGAAACAGGGGGATAAAGGTCTGATTCAGCCTCTGTCCCGCGCATGACCGGACGCCGCTTTGAAAAGAGGCAGAAGCTTGGGAGAACCCGAACAGAACTCTGCGATCAGCTGTCATCGGCTTCCGCATTCTGAAGGAGAAGAGAGGATTTTACGCTTATGCAAAAGAATAAACTGCTGGCGCTTTCTGTGCTTGTTTTAGCCGTGGCTTTGCCTTGTGGCACCTTTGCGGCGGCGACAGAGACGGAGACGGAAGAGACCCTCTACTATGGGGGCGCACAGGGAAGCGGCTCTTTCTATGACGAGACCGAGGCGGAGACGGAGCCGAGACCGGAATTTAACGCATCGGACTATCTGAAGATCACGGATGACAAGTACCGGAACATGCACTTGACCATTGCCCCGCTTCCGGAGATCACCGAGGAAGACCTCCACGAAGAAATCGCGTCGAGACTCGATGAAGCTGGTCTGAATCACTCTGCAGAAGGTGTGGTGGAGGACGGGGATACCGTCAACATTGACTTTGTCGGCAAAAAAGAAGGGGTGGAGTTTGACGGCGGCTCCGCAGAGGATGTGGATCTCGATATCGGATCCGGCTCCTTTATCGACGGCTTTGAAGAGGGCCTGATCGGCAAGAGTGTCGGCGAGAGCGTACTTTTGGAACTGACCTTCCCGGAGGATTACGGAGTTGAAGAACTGAATGGTCAGGCGGTCACTTTTGATGTGACCATCAATTATAAGAAAGTGACGCCGGAGCTGACAGACGAGCTGGCTGAGGAGCTCTCCGAGGGAGAATATACGACACTTGAAGCCTACAAGGATTCTGTGCGGGCAGAAATCCAGGCGGAGGATGAGGAGAGCCAGCAGAACGACAAGTACTACGCGATTCTCGATGAGCTTATGGGTCTCTACCCGGTGGAGGAGTACCCCAAAGATGTCGAGGACTATGAGTTGAATGCCTACATGGCCCAGGCACAGCAGGGCGCTGATCAGTACGGGATGGAGCTCGAAGACTATGTTCAGACTTACTACGGAGTGGATCTGGACTATCTCAGGTCCTACTACCAGATGTACGTGGATTCGGCCCTGGAGGAGGAGATCATCATCAAGGCCATCGCTGAGAAGGAAGGCATCAGCATGACGGACGAGGAAGTCATGGCGGAGATGGAAAAGACCGCCATGAGCAACGGCCTCAGCCTTGAAGATTTCCAGGCCTACTTTGGTGTGGATGTGGACTCCTTCCGCTCCTACGCCTTTGAGATCAAAGTGCTCAACACGCTTTCTGCTCTGACCACTTTCGTGGAGGAAGAGGAGACCGAGGCAGACATCTATTATCCAGACACTGAAGCGGACGATGAGTGGACCGAGTATGTGGCTGACCTTCTGGACAGCACGGAGGCGGAGACGGAGACAGAAGCATGAGAAAAAAAGTGGCATCGGCGCTTCTCTCCTTTGTGCTGGGGCTCAGCCTTCTGACTGGAGGTCTGCCCGTCCGGGCTTTTGCCGGGGAGGAGAGTACAGAGGCTGGGATAGAGGTTCCCACAGCATCCGGGTCCATCCGGCCGGAATATCGTGCGCTCGACTACGTACAGATTGAGGATGAGCAGTACAAGGAGCTGAAGGTCTCGATATTCCCGCCTCTGGACGATTCTGAGGAGGCCCAGACTGCCTACAGGACAGCCCTGGACACGACGATCATGACCCAGCTATTCAACCTGTATCCAGTCAAGACCTATCCCAGGGACCTGCTGTCTTATGTGACGGGAAGCCTGAAGGCGACTTATATCCAGTATGCGGACCTCTATGGGATGGATCTTCCGACCTTCCTGAAGACCTACATGGAGATGGATGAAGAAACGTTCGACCGGGAAGTGGTGAAGGCGGCAAAGCAGACTCTGACGGAAGAGATTCTGCTCAGGGCGCTGGCGGAGAAGGAGAACATCACGCTCAGCGAGGAGGAGTACCAGAAAGGCCTTGGGGATTATCTTGTCAAGTACAGCTACGACTCCCCAGAAGATCTCCTCGATGACTTTGACGAGCCGACGGTGCGGATCTCCCTGCTCATGGACAAGGTCCTGGACTACCTGGAGGACTGCTGTGAGATCACAGAAGAAGCCGGGACAGAGGCCGATTCTCTGCCGGCAAACGCTGGTTGACAAGGCCTGTATGTTTGAATAAAATACACCAAGCAGAAAAGTGGCAGGTTAATCCTGCCATTTCCTGCGTATAGAGATAGGAAATGTGAACGAGGAAGGCAGAGAACTATCACTGCCGCAATGATCTATCTTAAGGAGGAGGGTAGCATGAGTGAGAACAATGAACCGATCCGTGATGCCAGGAAACTAGGCACGGTGAAGATGTTGATTCTTGGACTTCAGCATATGTTTGCGATGTTTGGGGCGACGATCCTGGTTCCGATTCTGATTGCAAGCTATTTCAAGGATGCCTGCGGTGAGGTGCCGAGTGCCGGGCTGACTGTCTCTGTGACGCTTTTCTGCGCCGGGGTTGGAACACTTCTTTTTCATTTCTGCGCTAAGTTTAAAGTGCCTGCTTTTCTCGGGTCATCTTTCGCCTTTCTGGGCGGATTCTCCACAATCGCAAATCTGAAGACTGGTATGTTCGCGGATATGACTGCCAATGAGAAGGCTGCTTACGCTTGCGGAGGCATTGTGGTTGCGGGTCTTCTGTATCTGCTTCTGGCGGTTATCATCAAACTGGTCGGAGTCAAGCGCGTCCTTCATTTCCTTCCTCCGGTTGTCACTGGGCCGGTGATCATTTGCATCGGACTGTCTTTGACCGGCTCTGCCATCAACAACGCGAAGACCAACTGGTTCCTTGCTCTGGTGGCGTTGGTGACCATCATTGTCTTTAACATCTGGGGCAAAGGGATGTTTCGGATTATCCCGATCCTCATGGGTGTTGTCATTGCCTATACCTGTGCTGTGGTGATGAACAGCATTGGCATGACGAACCCGGACGGGTCCGCAATCCTGGACTTTTCCCTGGTTTCTTCGGCTGGCTTTGTTGGCTTCCCTCACTTCCAGCTGGCTAAGTTTGATCTGACTGCAATTCTGGTAATGGCACCCATCGCGATCGCAACGATGATGGAGCATGTTGGAGACATCTCCGCCATCTCTGCAACCACCGGTTCCAACTTTCTGGCGGATCCGGGCCTTCACCGGACTTTGCTGGGGGACGGTCTCGCGACGTCTCTGGCAGGTCTCATCGGCGGGCCTGCTAACACGACCTACGGGGAGAATACCGGAGTTCTGGAACTGTCCAAGGTTTATGATCCGCGCGTCATCCGGATCGCGGCGGTCTACGCCATCATCATCAGCTTCATTCCCAAGCTCTCCGACCTGATCGGAACCATGCCCAGCTCGATCATCGGCGGTGTCTCCTTCATGCTTTACGGGATGATTTCCGCCATCGGTGTCCGCAACATCGTCGAGAATAAGGTAGATCTGACCAAGTCCAGGAACCTGATCATCGCAGCTGTCATCTTTGTCTGCGGCCTGGGCTTTACAGACGGCATTACCTTCCATGTAGGTTCAGCCACGATCACCCTGACGGCGCTTGCCATCGCAGCTGTCACCGGCATTCTCCTGAATGCGGTGCTTCCAGGCAACGACTATGAGTTTGGCGTCAACGTGGAGGGAGATAAGAATCGCGGCATCCATGCTTGATCTGCTGGAGTGTTTTACAGAACCTTATAGACATCTATAGAACGCTATGAGATATCTTGTTTTACCTGCGAGCGTGAGGATTTGCGAAAACCTTTGGCGCGAGCGGGCATATACTCATAAAGTTCCTGGCAGATCCAAGTGCTTTCGGGTATAAGAGAAAAGAAGTAACTGTCCAGCCCGCTTCGCGCATTTGCTGCGCAAAGCGAGATAATACAGTTCAAAGCAAAGGCCGGGCGCGCTTTTCATGCGACGACAGAAGCCTGCGCCCAGCAGAATGCCTACAGGAGCTTGCAACTGGACAGGTACAAAAAGAGCAGAGTTAACCAAAGCCAATAGCAAAAACCAGGCAGGGAGGATAATAGAAAACTCTCCCTGTCTTTTTTATGCCTGGAAGATGCTGACTTCAGGGGAAAACTACGAGGAAGCGGCATAATATATCCGCGAGCGTGAAAAGCTGCGGAAAAAGGCGTGATATGACATAGATCGTCCAGGTATGATCTGGTCAAAGTTTCCCGGCTGCATGGGATTTGGTGAAATGGGAAAAACGTTCTTGTCTCTTTTGGGGGCGGGTAGTAAGATAGCTTTAGCGTATCTTCCGGTTCCTTTTTTCTGAATTGAGCTGGACTGTTGCGGGCATTCATGAAGAAAATGGAGAAAAGGCGGTTGAAGCACATACCATGAATGTGTAGAATTCGAAAGGTGGGCGCGGATGGCCGTACGGGAGACCGGAGCCATTCTGCCTGGGAGATGATCTTGTTGGCGGGAGGAATGTGAGATGAACAAGACCTATGATGTAACGGCCCTTGGGGAACTGCTGATTGATTTCACCGAGAACGGACTCAGTGGAAGCGGAAATCCACTCCTGGAGGCAAATCCGGGTGGCGCTCCGTGCAATGTCCTGTCGATGCTGAATAATTATGGAAGAAAGACCGCATTTATCGGTAAAGTTGGCGAAGACATGTTCGGCAGAATGCTCTACGATGTGGTCAAGGGGGTCGGTATTGATGTGAGAAACCTCTGCATGGACAAGACGGTCCACACCACCCTGGCTTTTGTCCACACCTATCCGGATGGCGACCGGGACTTCTCCTTCTACCGCAATCCCGGTGCGGATATGATGCTGTGCAAAGATGATGTGGACAAAGACCTGATCGAGTCCTCCAGAGTCTTCCATTTCGGAACCCTGTCTTCAACCCATGAGGGGAATCGCGAGGCGACCCGATACGCAATTGACGTTGCGAAGAAGGCCGGGGACGTGATCAGCTTTGATCCGAATCTGCGGGAGAATCTCTGGGAGTCTCTGGACGATGTCAGAGCCGAGATCGAGTATGGCATGTCAGTCTGCGATATGCTGAAGATCTCTGACAATGAGGTCGAGTTCATGTGCGGTACCGATGATTACGACAAGGGCGCTCAGATGCTGATCGACAAGTATCAGATCCCCCTGGTTCTGATTACTCTGGGCAAGTACGGAAGCCGTGGATACTATAAGGGAAATAAAGTTGTGGCACAGCCCTTCCTCCAGGAAGGCACGATCGAGACCACCGGTGCAGGTGACACGTTCTGCGCCTCTGCGATCCACTATGTCCTGAAGTACGGGATTGATGGTTTCGACGACGACAAGCTGATGGAGCTCCTGCTCCACGGCAATGCGGCCGCCTCTCTGATCACGACCCGAAAGGGCGCGCTGAAGGTGATGCCGACCACGGATGAGATCGAACAGCTCCTGAAAGCGAGACTGTAAGACGGAAATGGAAGTGCCGGGAGAAGCGAATCCCTTGAATTCCTTCATGTGTGAAGCTCTATGTGAGCATGGCGCAAGAAGGCAGACTTCCATGATGCGCTTGGCATTTTAAAAGCATCGACACAAGATCAAAGCAAGGAAAAAGCAAAAGAAAAAGCAAAAGCAGAAGCAAAAGCAGAAGAGCTCAGGGCCCAGCCCTGGGCTCTTCTTTGCTCTGCGGAAGACTACGCTGGAACAGTAATGCAAACTGAATCATAAAAATGCGGGAATATACCCAGCTTAGATGCCGGGTGGAGCTCTTGAAACGGAATCCTGTGCTTAAGAGGAGAAGAGAGAAGGGAAGGAATTTGACAGATTGACATATATCGAACAAAAGATCTGGGCTCAGCAAAGAGACATGGCAGGACGGATCTCAATATGAATCAAAGTGAAAAACATGAACAAATATAAATAAATATAAGCATACAAGTAGGAAAACATAGAATAAACCAAAATAAAAATAGATATAGAAGATATAGGGCTGACTGTTGACACTGCGGTCATAATAGGCCAGGTGTCGCACGTGCAGACCCTGCACGTGCAACAGTTCGTTCTCAGGTGAGGGATTCGCGCACCCGGCAAAGCTGCATCGCAGCCGCTATCGAGATCTGGGCCGAAAGCGGAAGCTGCTCTGGCGTTTGCAGTGATCGCATAGACGAAGCGTAATCAGAGATCATGTGAGCCTGTAGGGAGTTCAGCCTCAGAACTCTATAAGTGTGAAAAGAACACGTTTCCCGTGCCGATGCGGTTATGTTCCTGGCAGGCAGTAGGCAATCCCTTTATGAGCCTTCCATGTAGACGGGACGGGGTACTGGGCAGGCGAGCTGACATAGGGAATGAACGGAACAGACGAGGTCTACGTTGCGCTGCTGTCATGGCAGTAGGATCACTGGACAGATAGAAAAATCGAGCAATATCGATATTCAGGCCATCCAAAGAGAAAGCTGCTCTGGAACAGGTTCGGAGAGAACAGAAGGTTGGATTTAAGATCGAAAATGATCGAAAAGATTGCGGGGATCGAGGATCTTCTTTCTTTATCGGGTGGGACGGTGCCAGAAAGGGAAACTGGACTTCGGATCGCTTTGAACTTACAGACTTACAGAGAGTGCCCTTCCTGTTCACTCTGCCCAGGATGGCCCATCTGCCCTTTTGAACGAAACGCGGTAGCTTTTTCTTCTGCTTCATATTCCGGATGTTTGCTGGAGAGATCAGGAGAGAAGAGGACTGGAAGCTGGCTGGATGAGAGCCTGAGGAGAATCCATGATGCAGTTCAGAGGTCTGATGGGAATCTTATAGAAATCTAGAAGGAGTCATGAAGGAGGCATTTGAGTTATTACGAAATTGTTTCAAAATGTTACGGATCTTAAAAAGTCTTAACAGATTTTTATATCTTACCCTCCAGGAAAAACGCGTTTCTAAAGCCTGATTTGGAGCGGATTTTCATCCCACGGGCGCTTCTGCAGACGAGAAGATCAATATATATGATGCATGATGAAACTACATACTTTATATGGTATGTTCAGACCAATTCGCCAGCTCTGTTTGAGATGTTACAAAATTTGTGCTAAAGTGTTACGAAAGTATGAAGTTATGACTGGCGGTCTCCCCGGAAAGGGGGCTGAGGCCGGGAAATGCAGTCTGAGAGAGTTTCTCTCAGCGAAATACTGGAGGTAAAACGTTGAAAGATAAACGATTGACCAGAACTGCTGCGGCTTGGGCAGTGACCATATGCCTGATCGGAAACAGCACACCATTGTATGCGGCTGGGATTGCGAAGAAGCTGGTGGGAACACTTGCCTTTGCCAAGTGCAAAAAAGACAGTTGGGTGAATGTCCGCGACCAGGCGTCTGTCGAAGGCAGTGAGATAGTCGGAATTCTGGACCGCTTTGATTCGGCAAAGATTCTGAACGCTGACATCGAAGGCTGGTATTACATCAAGTCCGGGGAATTGGAGGGATATGTCTCCTCAGAGCTTCTGGCGACCGGCAAGAAGGCGAAGAAAATCGCGAAAAAGGTTGCGTATCATTATGCCGCTGTCATTGCTGAGAAGCTGAATGTCCGGGAGACCGCGGACGCAGAGGGGGAAGTCTTTACCTCCCTGAATGAGGGCGCGGAAGTGGAGATTGTGGAGGACAATGGGGACTGGCTGAAGGTTTGCCTGGATGCTGATACCTATGGCTATATCAATAGCAGCTATGCGGTAAAGAAGACTGACTATCCCACCGGTCAGACGATGGCGCAGATGGAGGAAGAGAGGGCGCGGGCGGAAGCACAAGCGCAGGCGGAATCAGAGAGACAGGCGCAGGCTGAGGCACAAGCGCAGGCGGAAACGGAAGTCCAGGAAAACAGTCCTGAGCCTATGGAGATGGAGCTTGAGCCTGTTCTTGCCTATGCCAAGGAGGAAGTGTATACGGAGCCTCAATCTGAGACGCAGGAGGAATATCAGGCCGAGAATCAGACGGAATACCAGAGGGATTACCAGGCTGAGGACCCAGCGGAAGTTCAGGAGCAGTCTGAGACACAGGTGGAATACCAGGAAGAGTTAGAGCCCGAGACTCAGGCGGAATACTCAGAAGAGAGTCAGCCCGAGACCCAGGCGGAATACTCAGAAGAGAGTCAGCCCGAGACCCAGGCGGAATACCAGGAAGAGTTCCAACCTGAGACGCAGGAAGAATATCAGGAAGAGAGTCAGCCCGAGACCCAGGCGGAATACCAGGAAGAGAGTCAGCCTGAGACGCAGGAAGAATATCAGGAAGAGTTCCAGCCTGAGACGCAGGAAGAATATCAGCAAGAGAGTCAGCTCGAGACACAGACAGAATCCCAGACAGAGAGTCAGCCGGAGACAAGTGCTCCAGAGATTCTGACGGATGAATACATGGCAGAGGCGGCAGATCATGCGGAGGCAGACGCGGCAGCTGCTGCGGAGGAGACAGCTGCCTCTGAGCTTCCAGCGGAAGAAGCTGAGAAGCAGACAGTGCCGGAGTCCTCAGCAGGACAGGCGGCAGCTGACTACGCATGCCAGTTTGTCGGAAATCCGTATGTCTGGGGAGGCACCAGCCTGACGGAAGGAGCAGACTGTTCTGGCTTTACTCTCGCAGTGTATGCGAAATATGGAGTGACCCTTCCACACTATGCGGCGAGCCAGGCATCCTGCGGCACACAGATTTCCCTGAGTCAACTGGCTCCTGGAGATCTCGTTTTCTTTAGCAGCGATGGCAGTAAGATTGACCATGTGGCGATCTATATCGGAAACAACTCCATCGTTCATGCGGCGAACACACAGAGTGGGATCATCATTTCGTCTCTGGAGTGGCAAAACCCAGTCAGCGCCGCAAGAGTCGTCTGACAGAATATCCACGATCGCAGGGAACTTAATGAGCCTGGACCAGGCATAGTCCCCTGATCGGTCTGTAAGGCAGTCGCGATCCTGTACACAAACAGAAACCCGGCAAGGACAGAGTGCCATGCCGGGTTTTTGCGGTTCCTGTGAGCGCTGAAAATAGGGATTTGCAGATACACCTGCTGGAGGCCATGACATAGAACTGAAACAGGAAGCAGATGAAATCGAATCAGTCAGTGCCTGGGAAATGTGAGTTTATTCTTTTGAATTTGAGAGAAATAACTGGTAACTGCCCAGTTCGTTTTGCCCGCTTGTCGCCAAACGAGGTCATACAGTTCAAAAGCGCGCGCCCAGCCAGGTTCTGGAAAACAGCGAAGTAGTGACCTGCATGCCAAGCTGGTTGGCAAATCGATCCACCTTAGCGCTGAGTGCTGACACGAAGCGGGACAGCAGAGCAGACGTGTATACCGGGAACCATTCGAATTTGCCAAGTGTTTCACTGGGATATGCCCGCTCACACCAATATTTTCACAGGTTCTCGTGCTCGCGGGCATAACTGTCCAGTCCGCTTTTGCCGCTTGCTGCCAAGCGAGGCCATACAGTTCAAAAGCAAAGGCCGGACGCACATTGAATGCGACGACAGGAGCCTCAGCCCGGACAAATGCCTGCAGGAGCCTGCGGATGGACAGCTTCTTTTAAGGTCAGACATGGCATCTCTTCTTCCGAATGTATTCAGGAAGTTTACAACCACATCCTTCGGGAAGCGGAACCTACGCCGATCAAAGGGGAAGCTATCATACACCGTGCTTATGAGTGATTATACGCTCACCTTTTGGCGGAGAAAAAATCGCGCAAGGACATCGTCTTATTCATGTAGAAATGCGGGGCTATTTCCTGTCTTCAACTTGTGTAATATAAAGAGGATATTGTCAAACAGGTAATCGAAAAAGAGCTTCATCAGAAGTACGAAGCCCTTCGTGCAGAAAAACAGCTTTAGTCGTTTGAAAGGCACAAGGTAAGTCTGGATACCGATTTGGCGTCATTTGAATGCTTTCATTTGAATGCTTTCATTATGGACGTTTCTATGGAGGCCTTCATTCGGATGCTTCTATTCTGTGGCCTGCACGCAGCTGATCAATTCTCGCTGTTTCCTTACGCTCATAGGCATATCGTGTCGATTCTTTCAATCTGCTTCAATGCTGGGAAAGCAGGTCGTGAAACTGGACGAAAAAGCGGGACATGAATTTGACATCAGAAAAAACCGGTCCGGCTGCAGCGTGTTCTGTGGGAATAATA
>CADBUA010000027.1 GCA_902797665.1 uncultured Lachnospiraceae bacterium
ATTCAACAAGAAGGCAGAAGGAGGACCCACGAGAGGTTAGATCAGAGAGCTGGAAATTCGGACGCCTGCCGCAGGAGTGATCGTTCCTCTTGAATAGATTTCAGCAGAGTCTGACACTTTCGGAGATATGACCGAAGCGGCAGCTCCGCCTGACAAGTGAGCCTGCACGGAAAAGACCGTGAGAGACTATTCTGGATCATAGCCATACTTCTTTATATATTTGACAGGCTCCGGTGTATTCCGGCATAAATCCATCATTTCGTCTTCATGAAGCCAGAGCGCACGTGGGAGACTGTGGCGGAGTATATAGAGAGAATGACCCTGGGAGGGAAGCATTTCTGCCGGGATGGGGGAGCATGCGAATCGGAACATCCTGTAGTAAAGACAGATCTATTCTGAAGGGGAAGACTGCAAATGTCGTTTGTTTATATAAAGGAAAGCATTGCATCATAATAATGATCATCTAAAAACATATCAAGTTATTTAAAATCATTGTTTTTGCCTTTTCCATCATTTTCACTTCTGCCCGAAAGAGACGCCCCCCTCACAGGGAGTTTTTCATTTCCGTCTCTACTGTGAGAAACCTGAATATGGATTCTCGCCGTTTCTTAATCTGGCTGCTTTTCAGGTAGCTGTCCAGTCGCAAGCGCCTGCAGGCATTCGGCCGGGCTGAGGCTCCTACGCCCGCATGGAAAGCGCGCCCGGCCTTTGTTTTTGAACTGTATGACCTTGAACTGCGACAAGTGGCCAAAGCGGACTGGACAGTCACATCGGTTTTTCCCTGCTCATCTGCCAGTGAAAAGTCTTTCGGGATCAGCCGTAACGCTGGAGTACAATCTCCCAGCCGCTGTCCTCCCCACGGGCAAGCCACATTTCGAAATCGGTATATTCCGTATCCGCCTCCCAGGCGAGGACCTGTTCTTTCGGAGAATGGAAGTTCATCAGGAATTCCGCAGCCTGGGTATAGTTCCCGTCCTCGCTGAGCCCGTTCAGCCACGTAAGCTTCTCATCTGTGCAGCATTCGTCAGAGGCGTAGCGGATGCTGTGGAGTTCACAGCCCTCCCAGGACGCAAATGCACATTTGATCTGCACAACGGCCTCCCTCAGATCTTCTTCCGAAAAAATCTCGGACTTGCCGAGGTCGATCGTCACATCAACCGCTTTCTTTCCGCTGAGATACTCTTCCAGTGTAAGCCCCTTCTCCATGATTTCCGTCGCGATATCCGTATTGTTCAGATAGCGGATATGCCAGGGCTCATAACCGTAACCGGTGATATGCTCTTTCCCGTCAAGATAGCGCAGGATGAAACCGTAATCGGCGAGCCTGGTTTGGACCTTTTCCCAAACCTCAGGGTACTGTACCATATCCTCGTTGTAATAGACATCGGTGAATTTACCATCGCCGCCCTTCAGCCTGAAATAAAGGTCCAGTGCAAGACCAGTGTGATGCTCGGAGTAGCCGGGCGTGGCCACGGTCTTTGCCGCGTAGTCCGCACCGTATTTTTCAATAAAGCGGTCCATGATGTCCTGCTGAGCCGCGACACTGCGGCGGGCGGAATCCAGTTCAAGGTAAATGCCGTCGTTTTCTTCAAGGTCCTTTTTCAAGGCAAGATAGGCATCGTAGGCTTTTGCCTCAATCTCCACCTCATCTCCCACAGAGTTGGTGATCGTGACGGTTTGCAGGGCTCCTTCCCAGTCCTTCGGCAGGGCGTTGAGCTTGTTGACCAGCGCCAGATAATCGATCTGGCTGGCGGAGTTGTCTCTCTCCGCCCAGGTACGCATCGCGCCGCAGGTGAGAAACAGCGCCGCGATGAGGAGAAAGGAACTGATTCTCTTCATTACTGTATTCCTCCTGTATTCCTACTGTTTTGAATGAGCCCGGAAGAGATCGATTGTCTCTATGGGACCGGGTTTGAATCCTCGTATTGTCCAGCCGCAGGCGCCTGTAGGCATTCGGACTGGCGGGGGGCATGTTGCCATCTGGAATATGCACCCGACCTTTGTTTTTATTCTATACGTTCACGCTCAGCGCAAGGTGCGCAGAGCTGCCTGGACAGTTACGAATACTCTTTTCTGGGGATCGGGTTATACCGGGAATCATTCAGAAAAACACGAGATGCAGCGACAATTCGTGAAAGCTTTGTGAAGAGCTGAACAGGCTGGAATCTGCGAAGGATTGCTTTCGTGATTTCTGGACGATCGTGATGGGTGAAGCTCCTTCCTGTGATCGTCTATCGCGATCAGCAGAATACTCTGCGTCACTGACCTTTATCCTAACACACAGGGTTTTTGCACTCAAATCTTGATTTCTATAGCTGTTTTCATCACAATAGAAACAATTAAAATAAAGAAAAATGTTGCAATATAATTTATTTGAAACAAAATCAGGGAAATAAGTTATATCTCACCTCGCCACACCATATAACAAAATATGGCATTATAGAATAACATAGTATAGAATAGAATAAAATGGAATGGAATGGACTAGAATGGGATAGTATAGTATAGCATCAAAATTGTATCTTCTGTCTTTGTTGAAACAGAAATTCCTTAGGGTATGATGAAATAC
>CADBUA010000028.1 GCA_902797665.1 uncultured Lachnospiraceae bacterium
TATTGCTTTTATCTCTTTTGTTTCTTATATTTCTTTTATAGCTTTTATGTCTTTTATTGCTTCTATTTCTTTTATTACTTCCAATCCTTCCTCAGGCGGAGATTTCCTCACTTCCCGGAAAGGTTTTTCATCTTACTCTTCCGTATGCACATGAAGCAGCTCGTGCTCGTTCCCCTTCAACATGCCGTTGTAGAGGTTCAGCACGAACGGGTTCTCGTCGCACTTGCGGACGGAAGTGACCGAATCGATCTCGTAGAGGCCCTTGCGGCGCGCCGCTCTCGGGCTCTTTCCGAAGGTGACCGGCTGGCCGCCGCCCATGATGCAGCCGCCGCGGCAGGCCATGACCTCGATCAGGTCATAGCTCACCTCACCGGCGAGCATCTTGTCAAGGACGATCCGCGCATTGGAGAGGCCGGAGATCACACATACCTTGACCTCGGTCTCTGCGTACGGGATCTTGAATTCCTTGATCCACTCTTCCTTCCGAACACCGCTGGCAGCGATCTGATCCAGGGTCTCCTTCCGGTGATCCGGAGCGAGCCTGCGGATGACAGCCTCAGCAACACCACCGGAGTTGCCGAAGATCACGCCGCCGCCAGATCCGAAACCAAAGGGCATGTCGCAGGCTTCCGGCTCGAGGTTCTCGAAGTCGATACCGAAGTTCTTGATCATGCGGATCAGCTCCTGGGAGGTGATCGCGATATCGGTGTCCTTCTCTCCCTTGGTGTAATTCTTCTTCCAGCCGAGCTCCATCTTCTTCGCGGTGCAGGGGATGATGGAGACAATCATGGTCTTCTTCCCCTTCGCGTTCTTCGGATCCCGGTAGTATTCCTTCAAAATCGCGCCCATCATGCCCTGCGGGCTTCTGCAGGTGGAGATGTTCTCCTTCAGCGTCGGGTACTGTTCTTCGCAGAACTTGACCCAGGCCGGGCAGCAGCTCGTCATGAGCGGAAGCTTCTCTCCGTTCGTGAAGCGCTGGACGAATTCCTCCGCCTCTTCCATGATCGTGAGGTCAGCGGAAAGCGTCATGTCATAAACCTCGTCGAAGCCCATGGTGTGCAGGGCGTTCACGATTCTTCCCATCACGGCACTGCCGCTCTCCATACGGAAAGCGTCGCCGATCGCCACGCGGACTGCCGGCGCGATATGGCAGACAACCCTGGTGTTCGGATCGTCGATCGCGTTCATGACCTCGGTCACGTTCGTGCGGATCGTGATCGCGCCGGTCGGACATGCGACTCTGCACTGTCCACAGTTCACGCAGTCTGTTTCCGCCAGCGGGCGGTCAAAGGCCGGCGCGATCTGCGCGGAGGATCCTCTCCTGGTAAAGCCGAGAACACCAAGGCCCTGAAGCTCAGAACAGGCTCTCACACAGTCACCGCAGAGGATGCACTTATTCGGATTGCGCACGATCGAGGGCGAGCTGAGGTCCAGCGGCATGATCTCCCGGGTGTCCTTGTAGGGGACATCCTGTACATGCATCTGGTACGCGAGGCTCTGAAGCTTGCAGTCTCCGCTCTGCTCGCAGGTCGTGCAGTCTCTGTCGTGGGAGCCCAAAAGCAGCTGCACGATCATCTTCCTGTACTTCTGGAGCCTGACCGTGTTTGTATAGATCACCATCCCATCCCTGGGTACTTCCGAGCAGGAGGCGAACGTCTTTCCTCTCTGATCTTCCACCATGCACAAACGGCAGGCCCCGAATGTGGACACATGGGAAAGGTAGCAGAGCGTCGGCAAGTTGATGCCTGCTTTCCGGATGACGGAAAGGACACTTTTTTCATCGGTAAACTCCACGCGTCTACCATTGATCGTCATGGAACCCATTTTCACCCTCCTCAGTCACCGATATAGATCGCACCGAACGCACAGTTCTCCATGCAGGCACCGCACTTAATGCAGACATCTGTGTTAATCTTATGCGGCGTCTTCTTCTCGCCCGAAATCGCCCCCACCGGGCAGTTTCTGGCGCACTTTCCGCAGCCGATGCACTTCTCCGGATCAATGACATATTTCTTCATCGCCTGGCAGACATGCGCGCGGCACTTGTGCTCCTGGATGTGCTCGATGTACTCATCCTTGAACATGTGAAGCGTGCTGATGACCGGAAGCGGCGCGCTCTTGCCAAGGCCGCAGAGGCTCATGGTCTTGACCATCTCCGCGAGGTCTTCCAGCTCAGTGAGGTCCTCCATCTTGCCTTTTCCGTCGACGATGTTCTGGAGGATCTCCAGCATCCGTTTTGTTCCCTCACGGCACGGCGTACACTTTCCGCAGGACTCTCTCTGCGTAAAGCTCATGAAGAAGCGGGCGACCTCGACCATGCAGGAGCTGTCGTCCAGGACGACCAGTCCGCCGGAACCGATGATCGCGTCGTACTTGGTGACGGACTCAAAGTCGAGCCCAATGTCGAGCTGTGCCGCCGTCAGACATCCGCCGGATGGTCCGCCGATCTGGACAGCCTTGAAGTTCCCGCCGTTCTTGATGCCACCGCCGATATCATAGATCATCTCCCTCAGTGTGGTCCCGAAAGGAACCTCGATCAGGCCGGTATTGGCGATGGCGCCGGTGATCGAGAAGGTCTTCGTGCCCGGACTGGACTCGGACCCGATGGAGCGGAACCAGTCTGCGCCGTCCGTGATGATCCTCGCCACATTGGAGTAGGTCTCCACGTTGTTCAGGACAGTGGGCTTCTCCCAAAGCCCCTTCTCAACCGTACGCGGCGGCTTGACACGCGGCATGCCCCTGCGCCCCTCAATGGAGCCGGTCAGCGCAGATCCCTCACCGCAGACGAAGGCGCCGGCGCCCCGGTTGATGTGCAGCCGGAAGGAGAACGCGCTCCCGAGGATGTTGTCTCCGAGAAGACCTGCTTCCTCCAGGTTGGCAATGGCATTGGAAAGCCGCTGGACCGAGAGCGGGTACTCCGCGCGGACATAGATATAGCCTTCCTTCGCGCCGACCGCGTAGGCAGCGATCATCATGCCCTCGATCATCTTGTAGGGATCGCCTTCCATGACGGAACCGTCCATGAAAGCACCCGGGTCACCCTCGTCACCGTTGCAGACCACATAGTGGATCGGCTCCTTCTGACGGGCAACCTGCGCCCACTTTCTGCCAGCCGGGTAGCCAGCGCCGCCTCTTCCACGAAGACCGGACCGGTCAACTTCATCGACGACCTGCATCGGTCCCATCTCAAAGAGGGCCTTGGTCAGCCCCTTGAAACCGCCGGAGGCAATGTACTCCTCCAGAGAATCCGGCTCAAACTTGCCGCAGTTCTTCAGGACGATCCTGGTCTGCCTTGCGATGAAGGGGATATCCTCCGGAGCGGTAAACTGACGCTGCTCGTGATAAAGCAGGCGCTCGATGATCTCGTCTCCCTCTACCGATTTCTCTATGATCTCCTTCACATCGTCCGGGCTGACCTTCACGTACTGGATCGTCCTGTCCTTCTTCTGAATGCGGACAAGCGGTCCAATCTCACAAATCCCCTGGCATCCCGTGTGCCTAAGGCCGACGGTGTTCTTCCCATCCTCCCTGGCCGGAGCATCATGGTGAGCGAAGTCCAGTACGATTCCGTCCACGCCGGTGAGCTCCTTCTCGAACGCGTCAAAGACATTCTTGGAACCGGAGGCGATGCATCCGGTGCCGGAACATACGAGCACCCTGATGTCCTGGCCAGCAATCCGCTGTTCCGCATCATTGCGCACCGCGCTCAGGTCTGCTCTGTTCGTGATCTTCCCTGTCGACATCATGCTTCACCTCCCTTGAGCTTTCTCACGAGCTCGACAGCCGAATCCGGCGTCATCCTCGGATAAACCTCGCCGTTCACCATCAAGGTCGGCGCAAGGCCGCAGGCTCCAAGGCAGGAGACTGTCTCAACTGTGAACAGCATGTCGTCTGTGGTCTTTTTCTTTCCAGTCAGGCCAAGCTCACTGCGAAGCGCCTCAATGACAGGGATCGACTTTTTGACATGACATGCGGTCCCGTCGCAGCACTTGATTTCGTACTTCCCCTTCGGGTCGAAGGAAAAGTTCTCGTAGAAAGTCGCCACGCCGTAGGCCTCTGCCTCCTTCACTCCGATTTCTTTCGCGACATAGGTGAGCAGCTCTCGCGGCAGATAGCGCAGCTCGTCCTGGATGTCCTCAAGAACCGGGATCAGCGCGGCGCGCCTCTTGCCGTACTTGGCGATCATCCGGTCAGTCATCTCATAATAGGACTGATCCAACATACTGTTACCCTCCATAAATATAGTCGCACCGGGAAAGAGGGATCTCCAATCCCCGGCAGGTGCACAGCAGAGTTTTCCAGCGGTCAGAAATCCAATCACGATCATTCAGAAAAACCTGAGACCATACTCTGCCATTGTCAATCCAGTTTCTCATGAACTGTGAGACATGTCAACACAAGTTTACTTCAGAGATGAAAGAACTACAGAATCGTTCAATAAAAAAACATGTTCTCATGGCAATGTATCCCTCATGGCATACATCAGGAGGTCCTCATACTTCACAGGCTGGAAATCCTTAAAGCTTTCTTCCGACCCTTGCGGCGATCTGTGCTTCGGATCCTGCCTGGCCTCACCGATGACTTTTACGGCAGCCTCCGGGGATCTGAGCGGTTCTGAGCTGTAAAGCGGCGGCTCCTTTACCATGCGGATCGCCACCCGGTCCA
>CADBUA010000029.1 GCA_902797665.1 uncultured Lachnospiraceae bacterium
CTGATCTGCCGGTCCATGACCAGGGCAAGGTCCCGCTTCTGATCCGGGAACCTGGACAAGGGCGTAAAGCTGGGCGTTCTCCCATAGTACTTCTCCAGGGCTTCCAGGTCGATCTCCAGGACATAGGCCCTGCTCCTGTAGCTCAGCTGATGGCAGATCTCATAGCGGACCGTGCCGAGCGTTCCGATCTTTTCTCCCTCGCAGTAGATGTCGGCGCTCTGGTAGGGATGCAGGAAGCTCTTCTCCGCGATCTCGTAGCTGAACTTCACAAGCAGCGTCTCTGCGATGACATCTGCGATCCCCTTGATGGTGAAGAAGCTCTCGTCATTCCCCCAGAGGCAGGCGCAGAGGGTCTCCTTCTCCTCCGGATAATCCGATAATGGCAGGCTCTTCGGAAGGAAGCGCTTGGCCATCTCAAAGAGGCGCCCATTGATGTTCCCATTCTTCTGATTCCGCTCCACAGCGTGCAGCATTGAGGGAATCAGGCTGGTCCGGAGGATCGAGAGATCCTCATTGATGGGGTTCAGGATCCGGATACTGTTCCGCTCCGGCGCGTCAGATGGCAGGCGCAGAAGGTCGAGATCCTGGGGGCTGTAGAAGGAGTAGTGCATCGCCTCGTACATCCCCTCAGCGCAGAGGCGCCGCTTGAGGGCAAGCTCCGTCTTCTGGCGTACCGTCAGGCCGCCGGCTGTCACCTTGGCCTGATCGAGCAGAGTCGGCACAATGTGATCATAGCCGTACATGCGGATGACCTCCTCGGAGATGTCCGGGTAGTTCTCGATATCTGTGCGGTAGGCCGGGATCATGAGTTCCAGCTGATCCCCGTTGATCTTCGGGCTGAAGTTCAGCCCTTCACAGATGCGGAGGATCTCCGCCTCCGGGACCTGAATGCCCAGGACGCCGTTGACCTTCTCAATCGAGACAGTCAAAGGACTTGGCTCCACAGAGTTACCGGTATTGACATCCAGATGCGTCCTGGAGACCTTGCCGCAGCCCAGCTCCTCCACCAGATGGCAGGCCCGCTTCATGGCCATCACGGTCGAGTACTCGTCGACGCCCTTCTCATACTTGGCCGAGGCATCTGTCCGCTTGCCCAGAGCTCTGGAGCTCTTGCGGATGTTGTCGCGGGCAAACTTGGCAGACTCAAAGAGGACGCCCCTGGTGCTCTCCCGGATTTCGGAATTCAGACCGCCCATGACACCGGCCATGGCCACCGGACCCACACCGTCGCAGATCACGAGATTATTCTCATCCATCTCGTAGTCTTCCCCATCCAGGGTCACGATGTGCTCTCCGTGCTTTGCCCTGCGGACGTTGATGGCGTTGCCGCGGATAAAGTCCTCATCAAAGGCGTGCATGGGCTGTCCGATCTCCAGAAGGACATAGTTGGTGATATCTACGATGTTGGAGATGGCATTCATGCCGCACAGCGCCAGCCTTCTCCGCATCCAGGCCGGGGACTCTCCCATTTTTACATCATGGATATACTGGCCGATATAGCGCGGGCAGAGATCCGGGGCATCCACCGTTACGGAAAAACCTGTCTTTTCGACATCCGTGACTGTGTAGTCCAGAGAAGGCGCCTTCAACGGCTTTCCGAGAATCGCGGCCACTTCCCTGGCGATTCCGAGGATGCTCTGGCAGTCCGGCCGGTTGGCGGTAATCGAGATGTCAAAGATCCAGTCGTCAAGCCCGAGGATCGGCTTCACATCCGCGCCGGGCTCCGCGTCATCCGGCAGAAGCAGAAGGCCGTTGAAGCCAGCTCCCGGGAAGAGGTCTTCCGAGACGCCGAGCTCCACACCTGAGCAGAGCATCCCCATGGACTCGTAGCCCCGCATCTTCCCCTTCTTGATGGTCATGGTCCCCGTCACGGTCACATGATCCTTGGCGGTTTCATAGACGACAGCGCCGACCAGGGCCAGAGGATACTTTCCTCCCGCCTTCACGTTGCTGGCGCCGCACAGAACCTGGAAGCTTCCCTTGTCCCCGGCGTTCACACGGGTCAGGTGAAGATGCGTCCCCTCGATCTGCTCGCAGGTCTCCACGAGACCCACCACCACGCCGGAGATTCCCTCCCCCACCTGGTGGAGCTCCTCCACCTCAAAGCCTGAGGAGAAGAGCTTTTCCTGGAGTTCCTGGGCCGTGACATCGATATCGACATATTCCTTGAGCCAGCTTAATGGTGCTAACATAGATCTCTCCCTCCCCTCAGCGATCCTTGATCTGGCTGAGCACGCGCAGATCGGACTCGAACAGCTGCTTGATGTTGTTGATGCCGTACTTGAGCATGGCCGTACGTTCAATCCCAATACCGAAGGCCAGGCCTGAGTAGACATCCGGATCGATCCCGCAGTTTTCCAGAACCCTGCGGTTCACGATGCCGGCACCCAGAACCTCGATCCAGCCGGTGTGCTTGCAGAGATTGCAGCCCTTGCCGCCGCAGGAAAAGCAGGAGACATCCACCTCCACCGAGGGTTCCGTGAATGGGAAGTAGGAGGGGCGGAGCCGCGTCCTGGTCTCGCTCCCATAGATCCTCTTGACAAAGACGTCCAGCATTCCCTGGAGATCTCCCAGGGTGATGTTCCTGTCCACGACCAGCCCTTCCATCTGTGAGAACATGGGCGAATGGGTCGCGTCATCGTCCGAGCGGAAGACCTTCCCCGGGGAGAGAATCTTGATCGGAGGCTTCTGGCTCTCCATCACGTGGATCTGCCCGGAAGAGGTCTGGGTGCGAAGCAGGAACTCCGGGGACAGGTAGAAGGTATCCTGCATGTCCCGGGCCGGATGATCCTTGGGGGTGTTCAGGGCCGTGAAGTTGTAGTAGTCATTCTCGACCTCGGTCCCCTCATAGATCGTAAAGCCCATGCCGGAGAAGACATCAATGAGCTGATTCCGGATCTGGGTGACCGGATGAAGGCAGCCGCTCTGAAGGTGCCTGGAAGGCATCGTGATATCGATCTTTTCGCTCTCGTAGCGGAGATTCAGCTCCTTCTCCTTCATGTCGTCGTCCAGAGAGTCAAAGTAATCGACCGCCCAGGACTTCAGCTCATTGACCATCTTTCCGAAATCCGCCTTCTGAGTCGGATCGATATCGCGCATGTAGCGCATGAGCTGCCCGATGCTTCCGTTTTTCTCGAGATAGCTCTTCCTCATCTCATAGACTGCCTTCCGGTCCTTCAGGTTCTCGGAGTTTTCTGTAATCGCCTTCTTGACCTCCGAAATCCTGCCCATCAGTTCCCGTAAATCCGCCATGTTCCACCTCGCTTACGCATCTTTCAGGTTTTTAAGGTTTTGGGGGAGGGAAAATAAAAAACCCGCCCCAGCATCCATCTGGGACGGGTCCTAAGATCCGCGGTACCACCCAACTTCAGAAAAGATCCAGAAAGCCTGAAGCGCTGAGCTGAAACAGCCCGAAAAAGCCATCCAGGCTCACATCTGCTCTCCGATCCTTGTCTGCACTCATAACTGCCCGTATGCCGGCAGGCGCATCCGCTTAGAAGCTTTCGAATCCAGAAAATCAAAAAAGATATCGAATGAAAAGCTCTCGAAATCCAAAGAGCCGGATGTTGACTCGCTGAAACAGCGAAAAGCCAAAGCTCCCTTCACGGAAGACTCCAGTGCTGAAATTCAGATCAGCCCTCTCTACCGCCCTCTCAGCTGCGGCGGCTCTCTGGAAGAGAGTCCGACAAACCCTACTTACACACCTTCATAGTCGCGGCTATTCTACTCTCCGGCTATTTTTGTGTCAAGCCCCCTGAAACACCGAAAAAGCGGAAAAATGGATCTCAAAGGATGGCAAAAAAGTGCCAAAAAGGATCCAGAAGGACAGATCTTTCATAAACCCATGGAAAGCATCTCCCTGTCTCAGTTATCCCGCATGGTCAGAAGCAGAAGCTCCATCACCAGCTCGGCCGTGACATTGGCTGTCAGCCTTTTTCCGGCACGCTCAATCGCGCTGAGGATGGTCTCCACCCCTGCGTAGGAGCTGAGCTCCGCTGCCCTCCGAATCTCCGCGACATGACTTTTCAGGATCATCGCATCCGGATCCATGGCTGCCTTAAAGAGCAGGACGTCCCGGTACCAGATGGTGAAGAGATCCAGATAGTCTCCAATGAGAGCCTTCTGCTGAGCCAAAGCCCGGGCCTTGGTGATGACGGTGGACTCAGGCCAGCTTTTGATATTTGTCAGGATCTCAAAAGCATTGTCCATCATCAGCCGAAAGTCCTCGGACGACGTCAGGGTGATGGCCCGGCCCAGATTATTCTGGGCGAAAGCTTCGTAGATCTCCGCCTCATAGTCCGGAATCTGACACTTCTCCACCAGGAACTGCCGCACCTTCTCCCCCGGGATCGGGCGCAGGTTCATGACAATGCAGCGGGATCGGATAGTCTCCAGCATCGCGTCGGCGTTCGTTGTCAGAAGCAGCAGAATTGCGTACTCAGGCGGCTCCTCCAGCGTCTTTAAAAGGGCATTCTGCGCCTGCTGGTTCATCATCTGCGCATCCGGAAGAATATAAATCTTATAGGAAGATGTCTCCGCAAAGGGTTTAATCTGTACATCCTCAACCAGTGCGCGCACATCATCCACAGAGAAGGTCTTCGGCTTCTCATGATGCCAGGTAATGATATCCGGATGGTTGTCACTCTCCGCCTGTCTGCAGGCGGCGCACCTGCCGCAGGCATCAGGTTCCTCCCCGCGCCCGGTGCACTGAAGGGTCTGGGCAAAGGCGCGCGCCAGGGTCCTCTTGCCCATCCCAGGATCCCCGGCGAAAAGGTAGGCATGCGATACTTTCCCGGAACGGACCACGCTCTGAAGCTGCGAAATCGTCCGCTCATGTCCCACGATATCTCTGAATGTTCCCATCCTGTCCCCCTCTTTCTGCCCCTGATCTGCACCTGTGTCTTATTATACCGGGAGAGAGCAGGATTTTCTACGGTACCCGGGAAAAGAGAAGAAAAGCACCTGAAAAAAGCTGGCTGAAAAGCCAGAGGCGCCTGTAGGCATTCGGCCGGGCTGAGGCTCCTATGCCTGCATCGAAAGTGCACCCAGCCTTTGCTTTTGAACTGTATGGCCTCGCCCGGCGACAAGCGGTCAAAGCGGACTGGACAGTTGCCAAAAAAATCTCTGCACGTTTCTGTGCAGAGATTTTTCTGTGTCTTTGTATCTTTGTATCAGTTGTCGCCTTCCTCCCGCACCTTGCGCGCGAGGGTCGCTTTCAGGCTCTCTTTTTGAGCTTCTTTCTGAGCTTCTTTCTCGCTTTCATTCCGGTTTTCATTCCGGTTTTCTTTCTGGTCTCTTTTTTCTTCGGATTTTTCCGCCTTTTCCCGCCTTGTTCTGGCTTCCTTCTCCTCCTGGGCAGCCTTCCTGGCCTTGTCGTTGCCGGTCTCCTTCTTCACAACCCTGGTGCAGGAGAAAACGGAAATCCCCATAGGCGGAACCAGGATCCGAATGGAGTTGGGGAACTCGTCGCACTCATCTTCCCTGGAAAGCTTGACCCTGGGGTTGATATGCCCTTCCCCGCCGAAGGCTTCCGCGTCTGAGTTGAAGATTTCCTTGTACTTTCCGGCGAAGGGGACCCCGATCTTGTGATCCTCATAGGCCAGGAAGGAGAAGTTCACCACCGCGAGGAGCATCTCCTCCTCCTTCTCACTCTTCCGGAGGAAAACCAGCATGTTTTCGTTGGCGGAGATGTTGTTGATCCACTCAAAGCCCTCCCCGTCGTAATCCAGCGCCCAGAGGGCCGGGCTGGAGCGATACAGCGAAAGAAGGGCGGCCATGTAGCTGTTGAAGGTCCTGTTCTCCTCCTGCTCCAGGATATCCCAGTCCACCCCGGCATGCACGCCCAGGCTGCTCTTCTGGGCGATGTCGCAGCCCTCTGCCAGAAGCTTCTTGCCCGGGTGCAGGAACATGTACCCATAGAGCGCTCTGAGATTGGCCAGCTTCTTCTTCCGCTTTCCGGGCACCTTCGAATACATGGAGCCGAAGCTTTCGGTCATATCCTCATAAGACAGGGAGAGGAGGAAGTTCTCCGCGTAGTTGTATACCATTGAAGAAATCAGCTCATTGTGGTGCGGCCCACGGAAGATGGGATCCAGCTGGATGTACTCAATCACCGTGTTCCGCCAGCCCTTGTTCCACTTGTAGCTGAAGCCGAGGCCGTTCTCCTCCACCGGCCCTGTAACCTCCGGCCAGTCGGAACCGTCCTCCGCGATCAGGACAGCGCCGGGAGCCTGCTCCTGGTAGATGGAATTCAGATGCCTGAAAAACTCCACCGCATCCAGGTTTTCATTGCCTCCATAGAGGTTGGGGACCCACTCCCCCGGCCTCTTGCCATAGTCAAGATAGAGTACTCTGGAGATATCATCCAGGCGCAGTCCATCCGCGTGATAGACCTTCGTCCAGAAAAGGGCATTCGCGATCAGGAAGCTGCGGACATGAGGGCTCTGGAAATTAAAGAGAAGTCCTCCGTCCGGCGCGAAGCGGGACCTTCTGCTGTCACTGTGCTCATAGAGGCAGCTGCCGTCAAAACCGATCAGGGCTCCCTCATCCTGCGGGAAGTGGCTGGGTACCCACTCCAGGATCACGCCAATATTCTTCCTGTGCAGGTAGTCGACAAAGCCCATGAACTCCTGCGGCGTCCCATAGCGGGAAGTCGGCGAAAAATAGCCCGTGGTCCTAAAGCCCATGCTTGCGTCATCCGAAAACTCCATCAGCGGGAAGAGCTCCACATGGGTGTATCCCATCTTCAGGACATAGTCCGCCAGCATCGGGGCAAGTTCGCTGTAGGAGTAAGGCTCCCCTTCCTCCTGCTTCATCTTCCAGCTCCCCAGATCCACCTGGTAGATGGCCATGGGCAGTTCCCTGCTGTCGCTGGAGGATCTCTTTTCCAGCCATTCCTGATCCTTCCATTCATAACTGGAAAGGTCTGTGATGAGTGAGGCGTTCCCCGGCCTCTTTTCCTGCTGGAAGGCGCAGGGATCACTCTTCAGAAAGGTCATCCGATTTCGGGCCTTGATTTCATACTTGTACAGCTCCCCCGCCTGCATGCCAGGCATGAAAAGCTCAAAGAGCCCATAGTCCGAGAGCTTTCTCATGGGGTTTCTGCGCCCGTCCCAGTGGTTGAAGTCTCCCACCAGAGAAACCCGGAGAGCGTTCGGCGCCCACACGGCGAAGTAGACCCCCTTTACCCCCTTCAGCTCCATCGGATGTGCCCCCAGGTACTGATAGAGGTCATAGCAGAGCCCAGCCTGAAACTTTTTCAGGGCCTTGTCCGGGATCTGTACATCATAGTCATAGGGATTGAGCAGAGACTCCTCTCTCCCGTCCGCAAAGACGGCATCAATCGTGTAGGAAGGGATTTTTCTGCCCGGAAGGAATGCCGCAAAGAAGCCATTCTCATCTTCCTCCACCATCGGAACGGAAAGTCCTCCCTCTGCTGCCTTGACGGTCACAGAAACTGCCCCGGGAAGAAAAGTCTGAATCAAAATGCCGTTCTCTGTCACATTCGCTCCCAGGATGTCGTGCGGATTGTCCTCTTCTGAATATACCAGAGCTTCGATTCTGGCCCAGTCCATTGCTTCGTAGAGTTTATCATTCATGCTGCCGCCTCCCGTCTAAACAATAGCCTGATTTATTCTATCATCCACTTCAGGACCTTACAAGCTGAAAGAGCCGGGGGAGGAATCCGCAGCGAGAAGGCCCCGGGACTTTCCGGGGCCTTCCATCTTCTCAGTCAGACTTCCTCCTCGCCTTCCTCCAGGCTGTGCAGGAAGAGTCCGGAACGAAGCTTCGGCTCAAACCAGGTGGACTTGGGCGGCATCAATGCGCCCGCGTCAGCCACGGCAAAAAGCTCTCCAATGGAGGTGGGATACATGGCGAATGCCACCCTGGCGTCTGTCTCCACGCGGCGGACCAGCTCTGCATATCCCCGGATTCCCCCGACAAAGTCAATGCGTTTGTCGGTCTTGGGGTCCTGAATCCCAAGGATCGGGCATAGAATCTCCTTCTGGAGGATCGAGGCATCAAGTCCTTCGACCGGATCATCCTTCCGGATCTCTTTCCGGAAGGACAAAAGGTACCACTGCCCGCCAAACAGCATGGAAACCTGTCCTTTCTCCGCCGGCTTTTTCGGAGAGAAGGTCACAGACAGGACCTCGCACTTCTCTTTCAGCTTCTTCAGAAACTCCTGATCCGTGAGCCCGTTCAGGTCCTTCACCACCCGGTTGTAGTCGAGAATCATCAGCTCCTCATCCGGGAAGAGGACTGAAAGGAAAAAGTTGAAAGGTTCCTTCCCGCTGTAGTCCGGATGTTCCGCCCGTCTCTTCAGACCGACTTTGACTGCAGATGCCGTCCGGTGATGCCCGTCAGCTATGTAAAGACGCGGCACACTGGCAAAGGCTTCCCGGATCTTTGCCGAAAGGTCTCCCGTGACTTTAAATCCCCTGTGACGGACACCATCCTCCGAGATGAAGTCAAAGGCGGGCTCTCCTTCTTTTCCCTCCGCCATCAGACGCTTCAGTTCCTGATTCTGGCGATAGGCGAGAAAGATCGGCCCGGTCTGAGCGTTCAGAACGTCCACATGGCATATCCGGTCCAGTTCCTTCTCCTCCCGGGTATTCTCATGCTTGCGGATCACCCCGGAGAGGTAGTCGTCAATCGAAGCCAGGGCACAGAGACCGGTCTGGCTTCTGCCCTCCATCGTCAGCTCATAGAGATAGAAGCAGGGTTCCCCCTCCTTCACAAAATCCCCGGCATGGATCTCCTCCCAGAGGAGAGAAGCAGCTTTCTCGTACACCTCCGGCGCGTACATGTCCATATCCGGCGGAAACTGGGTCTCCGGCCTGTCAATATTCAAAAAGGAGAGGGGGTCCTTCGCAGCCTCCTCCCTGGCCTCCTCACGGTTGTAGACATCATAGGGGAGGGCGGCAATCCGATTCCAAAGATCTTTGCCCGGATGAATCACCTGAAACGGAATAATTACAGCCATAATGTTCCTTCCTCGCTCAAAGCGTAGCCCTTTTTGCTACTGTCCAATCAGCTTTGTGCAGCCGCAGCTCAAATTGTGAGAAATAAACAGTAAAAACAAAGTACTGATGCGTATTCTATGCTGGCACAGTCTCCTGTCGTCGCATATAGTCTGCGCCTGGCCTTTGCTTTTGAAACGTATGGCCTCGCTCGGCGACAAGCGGGCAAAGTGGACTGGACAGTTCCGTAAAATCTTCCTGGTCGCGAGTATAGTATACCCGCGGGCGCATATATTTCCAAGGCAGCTGTAGCGTCGCAGGTACCTGAAAGGTACAGGCTGGCGCAGGCTCCTGTCGCCGCATATAGTCTGCGCCCGGCCTTTGCTTTTGATTGCCACACTCGGCGACAAGCGGGCAAAGATGACTGGACAGCACTTTCCAGGAATCAGCTCCCTGGGGAGAGCCAAAATCAGGGATACACAAAAAAGAGGCCGGAATCCGGCCTCCCATTCATCTATCAGGCTGAAAGCTGAGGGGAGCGCAGCACAAAGCTGTTGCGAGCGCTTTCTGGACCATCGTCATCCATCCCCCTCTCGCCTGTCTCTTTCGCAGATTATCATACGCTTCGGATACACGGATGATTCTTACTTGATCACGCGCACCCGGAACACGCCGTCGATGGAGCGCAGAAGCTTTCCGGTTTCCATCTTCAGTTCCCCGTCCACATCGACCATCGTGTAGGCATACTCGCCTCTTGAGGTGTTCGACATGCTGGCGACATTCATATAGGAAAGCAGCTCGGAGATCCTGCTGATCATCATCGGGATGTTCCTGTGGTAAACCGCCACCCGGTGTCTGGCCTCACAGACGCCCATGTTGCAGGTCGGGTAGTTGACGGAGTTGCGGATATTTCCGTTCTCCAGGAAATCCCGGAGTTCGTTGACCGCCATCATCGCACAGTTCTCCTCAGACTCAATCGTGGAAGCTCCGAGATGCGGGGTCAGAAGAACGCCCTTCTTCCCGATGGTCTTCGTGTTCGGGAAGTCACAGACGTAGCGGCCGATCCGCTCCTCCTCAAGGGCTTTCAGTACCGCGTCCTCATCCACCAGGAGATCTCTCGAGTAATTGATCAGGACTGCGTCCTTCTTCATCAGAGCGATCGCGTCCGCGTTGATCATATGCTTCGTGGAGTCCAGGAGCGGGACATGAATGGTGATGTAATCGCAGTTCTTGTAAATCTGGGTGACGTCGCTGACATGGATGACCGAGCGGCTCAGATTCCAGGCCGCGTTTACCGTGATATAGGGGTCATAGCCATAGACGTCCATACCCATATGGACCGCCGCATTGGCCACCAGCGCACCGATGGCGCCCAGGCCGATGATGCCGAGTTTCTTCCCGTTCAGCTCCGTCCCCGCGAACAGCTTCTTCTGCTTCTCCGCGTCCTTGGCGATGTCGGGGTCATTGACATTCGCCGTCAGCCAGTTGATTCCCCCAACGATGTCACGGGCTGCCAGAAGCATACCGGCAAAGACCAGCTCCTTGACCCCGTTGGCGTTGGCGCCAGGCGTGTTGAACACCACGACGCCCTCTCTGGCGTACGCATCCAGGGGAATGTTATTGACCCCAGCGCCTGCCCGGGCAACAGCGAGGGTATTTCTCCCGATCTCCGTCTCATGCATGTTGGCACTGCGGACCAGGATGCAGTCCGCCTCCTTCAGATCCTCCGTCTTCTCATATCCACCGTCAAACCGCTCCAGTCCCTTCGGGCTGATCTGGTTCAGGCAAGCATACTTGAACATGTCTTTTCGTCTTTTCCCTTCTCCTGAAATCTATTGTACCTGTCCAGCCGCAGGCGCCTGTACAGGTACAAGGACGGGCGCAGGCGCCTGTCCTCGCAAGCAATATGCGTCCGTCCTTCGTTTTGTTCTATACTTTCGCGCACAGCGCAAGCTGCATGAAGCCGGCTGGACCGTTAGCAGAAAAATCACGCACGGCAGGGCCAGGCATATTTTTCTCACGGAAGCTTAACCTTTCGCAGAATGCCCTCTCTCAGGCACGCTTCTCGTAGTCCTGCATGAAGGCAATCAGCTTCTCCACGCCTTCCTTTGGCATCGC
>CADBUA010000030.1 GCA_902797665.1 uncultured Lachnospiraceae bacterium
CGCGAGCGGGCATATACCGGTGAAGCACCTGGCAGATTCGAATGGTCCCCGGTATAGGTCTTCCCTCCCCGGCCCCTCTCCGCGATTCCTTTCTCCAAAGCGCCAGAAGATCCGGCACATCCCAGGCTTTCCCCGCCATGAAAGGACCTGCCATTTTCTGTCTTTCTCCGGATCAGGACCAGGGGAAGCAGGGTGAGGGTGCCCAGGAGAAACCTGGCCGCGTTAAAAGTGTACGGCCCGACATAGTCCATGCCTACGCTCTGCGCCGTAAAGGCCACCCCCCAGATCACGGCGGTGAGAAAGAGCAGAGCGGACTGTCGGAGGACAAATTTATGATCGTTTTTCATAAATATGCTGTTATTTCCAATCTAATATATATATCGTACCTGTCCAGTCACAGGCTCCCATCCAGGTACGGGCGCAGGCTCCTGTCGCCGCATTGACACTGCGCCCGGCCTTTGCTTTTGAGCTCTATGACCTCGCCCGGCGACAGGCGGCCAAAGCGGACTGGACAGTTACAGGATATCTTCCATTCCTGCTCCCTGCGATCAATGCATCAGTATTCGCAGCCGCATAATAATGCGTATATTTATATACATATACATGCACATATACATACATATACATATGCACACATATATGCGCAAACATGCATACATGCGCATAAATGCACATAAACACACACAAATAAACATATATACGCATAAATACGCATAAATACGCATATATGTATTTAAATACACATACATACAAGCTCATGTATACATATGTGTGAAAACTATTATGTATACTGATCCATTGCTGTGTCGTTTCCGTTCATTGCAGAATAAATGAATGGCTCAGGTCCAGAAAGGAGACCTGACGGCTGCTTCCGTGCTCTGATCAAGCAGCTCTCCCGCGGGAAGCCTTCCCGAATTCTTTTCCCATTTTCAGGAAAAGAGGACCCCGGGCATGCCGGGATCCTCTCAAAGACCTTTCAAATCCTGCATTTTTGCTTTTTGCTGTATGACCTCGCTTGGCGCAAAGTGTGAAAAGCGAACAGGACCGTTACCGTTTTTTGCCCTTTCATTTCTGAAGGGATCACGAAAGGGATCAATACGCCTTGCCCCAGTAGACAAGCGCCTTCGCGGGCTTTCCACACCAGATGCAGCTGTCCGCGAGCTTCTCCTGCTGAAACGGCATGCAGCGGGAAGTCACGCCGCCGAGCGCATCCTTGATCTCATTTTCACACGCAACCGACCCACACCACATAGCCTTGATAAAGCCAGGCTTGTGATCCGCCAGGTCCTTGAACTCCTCTTTGGTCACGGCCGAGTAGGTCATCGCTTCCATGCGCTTCTTTGCGTCCTCATACATCGACTTCTGAATCAGATCCAGAATCTCATTGACCTTCTCCGCCACCTTTTCAAGTTCAACTGTGATCTTCTCCCGGGTATCGCGGCGCACAATCACACACTGGCCTTTCTCGATATCCTTGGGGCCGATCTCGATCCGGACCGGGACACCGCGCATCTCAGATTCCGAGAACTTCCAGCCCGGACTCTTATCAGAATCATCCAGACGCGCCCGGATCCCGGCTCTGACCAGGGTATCGGCCACAGATCCGGCCTTTTCCAGAACGCCTTCCTTCTTCATCTGAATCGGGATGACCATGGCCTGCACCGGCGCAACCAGAGGCGGAAGCTTGAGGCCGGAGTTATCCCCGTGCACCATGATGATCGCGCCGATCATACGGGTCGTCATCCCCCAGGAGGTCTGATGGCAGTACTTCGGGCTGTTGTCCTTGTCCACGTACTGGATCTCAAACGCTCTGGCAAAGCCGTCGCCGAAGTTGTGGGAGGTTCCGCACTGAAGGGCTTTCCCGTCGTGCATCAAGGCTTCGATTGTATAGGTTGCCACCGCGCCGGCAAACTTCTCCTTGTCCGTCTTCTTCCCGCGCACCACCGGGATCGCCAGGAACTGCTCCGAAAAGTCCGCGTACACGTTCAGCATCTGAATGGTGCGCGCCTCGGCTTCCTCCGCGCTGGCATGAACCGTATGGCCTTCCTGCCAGAGGAACTCTCTCGAGCGGAGGAAAGGCCTCGTTGTCTTCTCCCAGCGGAGCACCGAGCACCACTGGTTGTAGACCTTGGGCAGATCCCGGTAGGAGTGGACATCCTTCGCGTAAAAATCCGAAAAGAGCGTCTCAGAGGTCGGGCGCACGCACATCCGCTCCTCCAGCTCCTGGGCTCCGCCATACGTCACCCAGGCTACCTCCGGCGCAAAGCCCTCGACATGATCCTTCTCCTTCTGCAGGAGGCTCTCAGGAATCAGGCATGGCAGATATACGTTCTCAACACCGGTGGCCTTGAATCTCCGGTCCAGCTCCGCCTGGATATTCTCCCAGATCGCGTAGCCTGCCGGCTTGATGACCATAAACCCCTTGACCTGCGTATAGCCGGTCAGTTCCGCCTTCTTGACAACATCTGTATACCACTGGGCAAAATCTTCCTCCATCGAGGTGATTTCCTCGACAAATTTCTTATCGCTCGCCATGATCCTTCCTTCCTCAAGCCTGAGACATTCGTTTCGTGCATTCAACGGTTACTGCCCGCCTGTGTCAGAATCCCGCAGATCCTCGTGTCCGGGGCTGTATCCGGTCTTTTCCTGTCAGTCCATATCAGTCCATATCAGCGCCATCTCTCCGTCCAGAGCATCCTTTTCCCCTCTCCCGGAAATCTCAAAAGGAAGAAAAGCGCTCTCAGCGCATAGGACATGTTACACATTCAGGGAATCTTCGTCAAGAAATCCAAAAGCGGCGGGGCCTCTATAAAGATCCCCAGAGAAGCTCAGAGACTTCAGCCTGCGTTGACCGCGTCCACAAAGCGGAGAAAAGCGGCCTTTCCGGCCTCATCGCGCTTGTAAACCCCCGCATCCTCCAGAACATTTGCGAAGACAACGCCGATCTCTTTCTTCAGGATCTCTTCCAGATTCCCCGCGTTGAGATCCGGATAGCGGGCACGGATGTCATCCATCCAGTCTGCGTGCTTATTCAGCTCTTCGTCGGCGCGGTAATCCTTGCCTGCCAGAACGGCATCCTTCAGGTCAGCCATCTCTTTCTTCAGCCTTGCCGGGAGAATCGCGCAGCCCATGACCTCAATCAGGCCGATGTTCTCCTTCTTGATGTGGTGCTTCTCAGCATGCGGGTGGAAGACGCCCAGTGGATTCTCCTCCGTGGTGATGTTGTTCCGAAGGACCAGATCCAGTTCAAAGAGATCTCCATTCCTCCGGGCGATCGGCGTGATGGTACTGTGCTTCTCCCCATCCGTCTCCGCGAAGATGAAAGCGTCCTCATCCGTATAGCCTCTCCACGCATTGAGGATTCTGTCCGCCAGGTCCACGATGCGGTCCGGATCCGCGCCATCCAGACG
>CADBUA010000031.1 GCA_902797665.1 uncultured Lachnospiraceae bacterium
AGGAAGGTCTCCGGCCCCGTCTGCCCGGACAGCAGGTTGACGATGTGGCCGATCCCGAACGTGACCGCGGAGATAATGACTGCGGGAAGCGCCCCGTCTTTCTTCAGAAGCGCCCAAAAGAGCAGGCCGCGGAAGATCACTTCCTCCAGAAAGCCGACGAGAAGCATGCAGAGAACGGCGAGCATTCTCTCTGATTCAGGACCTTCCATCCGAATGCCGCCCCAGAGGTTTCCGAGAGAGAGGATGAACAGGGGAAGAAAGTAGAGATACTGCCGGGCGGAGCCATCCCATTTCCGGAAGAGAACCTTTTTGAGGAGACCCAACAGGGCAAGACAGGATACTGCCAGAGCTGACAGAAGAGCCAGGGCGAGCAGAAGCCTGAAGCCATAGCCCTCTTTGGCCTGAATCGGGGAGACCACAGAGACGTAGAGCAGGATCCAGATGAGAGCGAAGGTCAGTTCATGTTTCTGGCAATAGTTTTTCACCATTTTCTTTCTCCTTTTCTCGAATGCTGATGCCTTCAAAGGCGTGGGTGAGTGTTCGAATTGAGAGCGCTTCATCGTAGGGCATGGCATTGTTGGCCAGAAGGCTGGCCATCCCGTGAACTGTGGCAAAGAGGAGGAAAAAGGCCTCCTCAGCCTCCTTCCCCTGAAGCCCCATCTCCTGCCCGGCCAGGGCAGTCAGATCCCGGACGCCGGGATCAGACAAAAGCGCTTCCACGTTCAGACCCTGGAACTGGTTGGACTGAAAGAGAAAGCGGAAGAGATGCCGTTCTTCAAAGCCGAAGCGGATGTAGTTGAGACCGATCTGGAGAAGCGGCGTTCTGTTTCTTCTGCTTTCTGCATCCTCTGCAGTTGCTTCATTCTTCTTGCTCTCTGGGCTTTCGCTGTCATCCTGAAGGCTTTGACTTTCGTTCATCAGAAAGGCGCTATGGAACCTGTCGGCTTCCTGATAAGCATCCTTCCGGATCTCCTCTATGCTTTTGTAGGAATAGAGGACAGGCTGGGTCGAACAGTGAAGGTGTGCGGCAATGGATCTGGCACTGATATTCTCCCAGCCCTCCTCCCGCGCGATCTGGAAAGCGGCATCCCGGATCATCTCCCTGGCGATTTTCTGCTTTGGCGGCATAAACTCCCCCTTCCCCCATTTCAAGGGCTTCCGCCCATCTGGAAGGCGCCTCTGACTGGAAGGCAGGAGCTTTTCCGGGTAGAAACCCAATCTATTACATGCGTTATATAACAGCTATTATAGATCAGAAGGACAGTTCATGCAAGTGCTCAGGGAGAGGGGGTCAGAAAGGGCTATGCCCTGGAGCATGCTAAGTGATGTCCGCGAAATCAGATGCAAGCGCCTTCAGCTGCTTTTTTGTTCCACTTTTCTGCGTGCTGGCTTTTTATGTGCTAAGATAGAAGCTGATTTTGGTCGGAATCAGGCGCTTCGGGATAAAGACGGCAGGGCAGAGGAGAGAGAAATGGGACAGTTTCAACTGGATATGGACCGCTACGCAAAACTTGCCAGGCAGGCGGCCGCGGACGGCTGCGTGCTTCTGGAAAACAGGAATCAGGCGCTCCCTTTGGCGGAAGGAGCAAAGGTTGGCCTCTTTGGGCGGAGTGCGTACGAATATTATAAAAGCGGGCTTGGGTCAGGAGGGCTCGTAAACACAAAATATGTGATCAGCATCAAGGACGGTCTTGCCGCCTCGGGCAGGGTGGAGCTGGATTCAGAGATCACAGGGCGTTATGAGGACTGGCTCCTGGAGAATCCCCACGACGCAGGGAAGGGCTGGGGCAAGGTCCCCTGGTTCCAGAAGGAGATGCCGCTGGATGACTGGATGCTGGAAGCTGCGTCCCGGGTAGACGCCTCGGTCATCGTGATCGGCCGGACGGCGGGAGAGGATCAGGACCTTCAGAATGCCCAGGGTGGATTCCTTCTGACAGAAGACGAGGAGACGCTGATCCGGGAGATCTCCCGGGTTTCAAAGATCAGCATCGTACTCCTGAACACGGGCTGCCTTCTGGACATGCGTTTTGTGAAGAATAGTCAGCCGGACGCGGTTCTCTACATCTGGCAGGGCGGCCAGGAGGGCGGAAACGGAGCGGCGGATATCCTGACCGGGAAGGTGTCTCCGTCCGGGCACCTCACGGACACGATTGCTGAGAGGGTTGAGGAGTATCCCTCCAGCATGAATTTCGGCTCCCCCAGCGACAATCTCTACCAGGAGGATGTCTACGTGGGCTACCGCTACTTTGAAACCTTTGCCCCGGAGAAGGTTCTCTACCCCTTCGGATACGGACTTTCCTACAGCAGCTTCTCCCTGGAGGAGACCGGATTTTCTGAGGAGACGGAGAAGAGAGAGCTGAGGATAGAAGCTCTGGTGAAAAACAGCGGGAAGGCAGACGGCCGGGCTGTGATTCAGGCCTATGTAGAGTGCCCTCAGGGAAAGCTGGGGAATCCCACCCGGAAGCTGATCGGCTACGTGAAGACGGGAACGCTGCTTCCGGGCGCGTCTGAAAAGATCGAGATCAGGGTCCCCAAGTCCGTCTACGCTTCCTATGACGATTCCGGGAAGACCGGAAACAAGGACTGCTTTGTCCTCGAGGAAGGAAAGTATTCTTTCTTTATCGGGCAGAATGTCCGGGATCTCTGTCCCGTGGGGGAGATCAGGGAAGAATATCAAGTCCTCGAGACGCTCCACGAGGCGGCAGGACCTGTCATGGCTTTTCAGCGCATGAAACCGCTGGCAGGGGAGAAGGGCTTTGCTGTCTCCTTTGAGGATGTCCCGCTGAGCTCGAGGACCGCGGGGGTTGCGCGGGAGTGTCCAGAAGTTGAACAGGAAGAGGTCCTGCCCTATGCCGGAGATCTCGGCTTCCGCCTGCTGGATGTCCTCGACGGGAAGGTCTCCATGGAGACCTTCCTGTCTCAGATCCCGGACCGGGATCTGATCTCCATCTTCTATGGGGAGGGCATGTGCAGCAGGCGCGTGACCCCGGGAACGGCCGCTGCATTCGGGGGGATCACGGACCGTCTGCAGGCCTTCGGCATCCCTGCCGGCTGCTGTACGGACGGGCCTTCCGGCATCCGCATGGACTGCGGAACCACCGCTTTCGCCCTGCCCATCGGGACCATGCTGGGCTGCAGCTTTGATGATGCACTTGTGGAGGAGCTTTACGGGATGCTGGGTCTGGAGCTTCGGCTGAACCGGATCGACTCCCTCCTCGGGCCAGGCGTCAATCTGCACCGGAACCCTTTGAATGGCAGAAACTTTGAATATATTTCCGAGGATCCGCTGCTCTCCGGAAAGATGGGGGCCGCACAGCTGCGCGGGATGGCTGCGTATGGTGTCAGGAGCACGGTCAAACACTTCTGCGCCAACAATCAGGAGGCTTCCAGGAGGTTCGTGAACAGTGTGGTGTCCGAACGGGCCCTCCGGGAGCTCTACCTCCGCCCCTTTGAGATTGCGGTCAAGGAGGGGAAGGCGGCCGCTGTCATGACCAGCTATGGAGCGCTGAACGGAACCTGGACGGCAGGAAACCGGGATCTTCTGAGCCTGATTCTCCGGGAGGAGTGGGGCTTTGATGGGATCGTGATGACCGACTGGTGGGCGGAAGCCTGCTATGACGGGGAGAAGAGCAGTCCCGAGGCCAAGACGCCCATGATCCTGGCCCAGAATGACCTCTACATGGTCACAGAGGACGCGGAGAAGGAGGACAAGAAAGATGACGTGCTGCCCTCCTACGAGATGGGGCTGATTCCCCGCAGGATTCTTGTGAGAAACGCTCGGAACATCCTCCGCTATCTCCTGGGCAGCCAGGCCTTACTCCGCATGGAAGGCCGGATCTCTGAGGAGGAGAGAGAGGCGGCGGGAAAGCTGGAGGAAGGGGACATCTCACCGGAAAATCTTCGCTATTATGACGCCGATGAGAAGGACATCTGCGAGATCCCCGGGGAGGATCTCCATGTACGTCGCGGGGAGAGTGATCTTTTCGGCATCAAGGTCCATACACTCGGCACTTACAGGATCAGCCTGACCATGAAGTCTGATCTTGGCCCCCTGGCACAGCTGCCGGTCTCTGTCTTTTATGACAATGCCCTGAAAGGAACCATCTCCATCAAGGGGACAGAGGGGCGTATGGTCACGGAGAGCCTGGATCTTGGCTTTGTCTTCGGGCCCAATCACTACATCAAGCTCTACTACGCAGCGGATGGCCTGAAGATCCAAAGTGTCCAGGTGGAGCTTTCTGAGGCGGTGGACCTCTCCTTTCATTCGAAGCATTCGGAGGAGATTTAAGGAAAAGCGCGGCATATCCCAGATCCCTGCCCAGGATGCACAGCGCCAGGAGAAACATCAGGGAGGAATGCATGAAAAAGAAAGATTCTGGTAACTGTCCAGTCCGCTCTGCGCACTTTGCGCCAAGTCAGGTCATACAGTTCAAAAACAGATTTACGGCAGTTTTCGCCGGCAGCCTGGCGGCGCTGGCAGCTTACAAAGCTGTGAACTACCTGAGAGATTTCTATCCATTTCCACCGCTTCCCCGGAGTGGAAAAAGGAAGATCGCCTGTATCGGGGACAGCATCACTTTCGGTGCGGGAGTCCGGGACAGGAAAAACGATTCCTATCCCACATACCTTGAAAAGGAACTGGGGGAGAACTTCCAGGTCCTCAACTACGGCCTGTCCGGCAGGACCCTGCTTTCCTCGGGAGACAGGCCTTATAGCAGGGAGTACTTCTATAAGCGCAGCTTCACAGACCATCCAGACCTTTATCTCGTGATGCTGGGCACCAACGACTCAAAGCCCTACAACTGGGATGAGCGGGGATTTGAACGGGAGCTTTTCACCTTTCTCACGCGCTATATCGATGTCGTGGGAAAAGACCGCGTGTTCGTCCTGAAATGCCCCAAGGCCGTGCCAAAGGAAGGGACGGATCTTGTCGTCTATGACATCCTGGAGGAGAACATCGAGAAGATTCTCCCCATCATCGAACGCACGGCAGCGCGCCTGGGGATCCAGGTCATCGATCTCTTCCAGCTCACGGACGGACATCCCGAGTGGTTTGCGGACGGTGTTCATCCGAACGAGGAGGGAAATCGCCAGATCGCCAGCTTTATTGCTCCATTCATTCAGGCAGTGAACTGGTAATGCAGTTATGATATGTTCTGCTGAATAAGATCTTAAGTTAGACTCTGTAGGCAAGATCTATGATAAAAATCACATTTATAAAGCATAAGGAAACGACAATCATCGAGGCATCAGGCTGTCATTTTCATGGAGTGGGAAGCTGAGGAAAGACGGAGTTTCCCCTCGAAAAGGAAGGAGATTGAAATGTCAGATTTTCTTGAGCAACTGAAGGAAAGAAGGAGTATCCGCGCCTTCCAGGAGAAGATGGTTCCGAAGGAGGACATTGAGAAGGTCATCGAGGCGGGCCTCTATGCCGCGTCCGGGAAGAACCGGCAGGATTCCATCATTGTCGCGGTGACGGACCGGGAATGCCGGGACTGGTTCTCCAGGATCAATGCGGAGATCATGGGGGTCAGCACAGATCCCTTCTACGGCGCGCCGGTCATCCTGATCGTGCTGGCGGACAAAAATGCGCCAACCTATCTCTATGACGGCTCCCTCACCATCGGCAACATGCTGCTGGAGGCGGATGCCCTCGGCCTTGGAGCCTGCTGGATTCACCGGGCTAAGGAAGAGTTTGAGTCAGAGGAGGGTCAGGCCTTCCTGAAATCACTCGGCATCGAGGGAGATTACGAGGGGATTGGTCATGTCGCGCTGGGATACCCCTCTATGGAGAAGGCAGCGGCGCCGGAGAGAAAAGGCGGCAGAGTCTTCTGGAAGGCGTGAGCCTTCGAGGGAGCTCCCTGTTTTTGACGGGGCATCAGAAGTGTGTTATGTTGACAGAGAGCAGGACAGACGGTCGCTGCCGGCAGGCCGAAAGGCGCCGGGAGAGGAAAGTCCGGGCTTCACACGGCAGGATGCCGGATAACGTCCGGTGGAGGTGACTCCCAGGCTAGTGCAACAGAAATGTACCGCCGGGACTTTTCCCGGTAAGGTTGGAAGGGCGGTGTAAGAGACCACCGCGCATCTGGCAACAGGTGCGGCACATGTAAACCCCATCCGAAGCAAGGCCGAACAGGGGCGCGGAGAAATCCACACGCTGCCCGCCAGTCCCAGGTAGGCCGCTTGAGCCGTCTGGCAACAGACGGCCTAGATAGATGATCGTCCAAGACATAACCCGGCTTATCGTCCTGCTCAAAGCACAGGCATCCCTCAGAGCGGATGCCTGTGCTTTGTTGTTTTTGGGTCTTTCCTGCGGGCATAAAAGCGATGAAAAATCAGAATAAAAAAGGATGAGTCAATGAGAATTCTTGTGACAAATGATGACGGTATTTTTGCACCGGGGATCGCGCTTCTGGCCGAGAAGGCGAAAGATTTTGGCGAGGTCACAGTTGTGGCACCAAGAAATCAGTGTTCTGCCATGTCGCATCATATCACGCTCGGGGAGAAGATGCGCCTTCGGAAGGAAGATTTTCCCGTTCCCGGCGTCGAAGCCTACTCCCTGGAAGGAACACCGGCGGACTGTGTGCGCTTTGTGATGCGCGGGCAGCTGATTGAAAAGCCGGACCTGCTTTTGTCCGGGATCAACGACGGAGCCAACTGCGGGGTGGATACCCTCTACTCGGCCACGGTAGGCGCGGCCATGGAGGCTGTCCTCTACAGAGTCCCGGCCATCTGTTTCTCCCAGCTCCGACTCCCGGAGACGTCCCATGAGATTGTTAATCGGATGATTCTTCCGATCATGGAGGAACTGATCCAGGAGCCTCTTTCGGATGGTTATGTCTGGAACGTGAACTTTCCTGCCTGCTCCTATGAAGACTTCCAGGGGATCCTTCGGAATCGTGTCCTGGATCGGGACTGCTTCTTTGAAGACGTTTATGAGGCGAACCCTCTTGATGAAGAAAGCTGGGACGTCCGCCTCATCGACAGGATGCGCCAGGAGGCCATAGAGGGGACCGATATCGCTGCGGTCCTCAGCGGACATATCAGCATCGGGAAGATTCAGAACATGGTCTTCTGAGCCCCTTCCCGTCTGGGAGAGGACGGCAGTCTCTCTCAGACGCACTCAGACTTTCCTGAAGGACAGTCTCTGCCTTGATTTCTGTGGAGATCCCGACCTCCTTTATGATAAAAACATCCCGTAACTGTCAGCCCACTTTGGCCGCTTGCCGCCAAGCAAGGTCATATATTTCAAAAGCGAAGGCCGGGCGCACATTGCATGCGACGACAGGAGCCTGCATCCGGCTGAATGCCTGCAGGCGCTTGCGGCTGGACAGGTACAGATTTTGATTTGCAAAAGCAAAGACGACATATGCCGGCCCGCGCTTTTGCATGATTCTACGCTCGCGGGCATCTCTCTTCACCCGCTGAACCTTTCTCGCGCAGGCGGTCCTGGTTTTTCGATTTCCCATAAATGGGGGCTGTTTTCGGGGCAGCTGCCCAGCACGAAACAGCTCCCCGTCCTTTTCCTCTGGCGAACGACAGAGCTGTCTTTTTCAGCCTTTTCATATCAAAGATAACCATATATGCGATCTGCGCAAATGAATGGAAGCTAAA
>CADBUA010000032.1 GCA_902797665.1 uncultured Lachnospiraceae bacterium
TCATGGCTGCCTGTCCTTTCTGTCATTCTGAGTTCAGACAAAAGTCTTCCCAAAGCCCTGGCGCTGGCAGGAAGCAGCGGAGATTGCCGTGTAAGTACTCTGCATACCCTTAGCTTCAGGCCTTGGGTTCTGTGGCCAGAGAAGTCCCGGGTACTCCGTTTCCCAGCCAGTCCTTCTTTCTCTCTTCCGCACATATACTTCTCTATAATCCCATTATATACCCATAAATACTGGAATCTAGCGGAACTCATCAAAAAAACTATATTTTTCGTTCCTGTCCAGTCGCAGGCACCTGTAGGCATTCGGCCAGGCGCCTCTCCTATGCCCGCATAGAAAGTATGCCCAGTCTTTGCTTAAATCTTTGTTTTTCACGCACAGCGCAAACTGCGCAAAGCGGACTGGACAGTTTTTCTTCTTCCTGGTTCTCTTTCGATCCGTCTGGGCAGCTCTGAAAGACCTGGATGGAAAGGCGGGCTAAGGGCGCAAAAATCCCATTTTGCAGGAAAAGACCATCACCTTTCAAGAACACTGGAACGATATGATACTTGTGATGTACAATATATTTCAGGAGGTCCAGATTCAGTCTTCCCGCATAATCGTCTTTCTGAAGAAAGGTCTTCCTGTACCCACAAGCGTAAGTATCTGTGAGAGAATTGGCATAGACCGGCATACAGCGGTGAAGCAGCTGGCAGATCCCGATGCTTTCCGGTGTGAACAAAGCCCTTCCTGCAAAATGGACGGATAGACTTTCCGTCGTGGGCGGAAGCACAATCCGCGCGGTCCCTGCGGGGATGCGCGAATCTGTTGTCGCGTATGAATGCAGTGGTATCCAGCTGGATCATGGCTGCGTTTTCCGGCAGAAAAGACAGGTGCCTGTTTTCCGCCGCAAAGATGAAATCGCGATGATTGCGAGATCAAGTAGAAATCCAAATGGGATTCCAATACACCGCAGCCTTTCTCACAGAAGGCTGCATCCCCGCATGAGGAGGCATTATGAGTAAAGTCTGTAAGCTTGATCCTGTGAAGCTCTGGAAAGACGGCGAGTACAGTTATCCCCTCGCCTTCGGCTTTGAGCCGGATGTTGTCCCTTATCTGCACGACGATGACAAAGTCCGTCCCGCGGTCCTTGTAGTCCCAGGCGGAGGATACGCCATGGCCGCAAGCTGTGAGGCTGAACCGGTCGCAAAGAAGTTCTTTGACTACGGTTATCAGACCTTCGTCTTTACCTACACCACCAACTTCCTCTCAGAAGTCCCGGTAGGAGATCAGGCAGTGAGGGATCTTTCACGCTGCGTGCGGGTTCTGAAAAACCGCAGGAAAGAGTTCCGCCTGGATCCCGGGAAGATTGCCATCATCGGCTTTTCGGCCGGCTCCCATCTGACAGGAAGCCTTGCTGTCCACTTTGACCAGCTTCCGGACACAGATCCTGCCCTGAATGAAATCTCCCCCTGCCCTGCAGCAGTCCTTTTGTGCTACCCTGTGATCACATCCGGAGAGTACGCCCACAAGGGATCTTTCCAGTCCCTTCTGGGAAAGGATATCTATGAGCGTGAAGACTTGGAAGCGAAGACGCTTCTTCAGTACAACTCCCTGGAGACCCAGGTCAGAAAGGACATGCCCCCTGTCTTCATGTGGCAGACCGTGACAGATAAAGACGTCCCGGTAGAAAACAGCATGTTGATGGCGGAAGCCTTACAGAAAGCCGGCGTCCCCTTCTCCTACCATCTCTTCCCCAGGGGGCAGCATGGCCTCTCCCTCTCCGATGAAACCATCGGGAGGGCAGACTATGGAGATCCTCATTGCCTGGGCCAGCTCTTTGCCACGGAAGAAGCAGTCAAAGCCGGAAGACTGAATCTCCAGGAAGAGGAAAAGCAGTATCTCCTGGACGCAGCTGAATTCTGGAGGAATCCGACACCCCCGGTCATCGAGAAAGAACCCGCAGTCTGGCCGGACCTTGCCCGGGACTTTCTGGCTGAAGTGATGGCTTGAGATTTCCCGCTCGTTTCTGTCAAAGAAGGAGCGCAGCCGAGAGCTGCGGGTACTGTATCCCCCTGACCTGTTTCTGCCTATGGCCTGTCACTCGTCTCCTTCCTATCCCATTCCATTTCATTCCATCATCCTGCTCTCTTAAAAGCAAAAGCCTTCCCTGGGTTTCCCCGGGAAGGCTTTTCGTATGCAGAACAAGCAGAAAAGCTTCTGATTGATGCCATTATGACATTTCA
>CADBUA010000033.1 GCA_902797665.1 uncultured Lachnospiraceae bacterium
AGCGAAGGAAGCGAAGGAAGCGAAGGAGCAGATCCAGAAAAGGGTGATTACGCTGCGGCCGAAGGGTATTCTGCTGGATGGGCAGGAACTTTCGGCTATGTCCAGACAGGAGGCGGGCAAACTGGAGTTCATGCTTCATGGCGCGATGAAACGGGCGGAATGGGAGAGCAAAGGCTGCTCTTCTGTGCTGGATCGGCATGGAATCTGTCAGATGGCTGGCATCAGCCTGATCAGCAATCTGCTGATCGTGGACATGCCGGGCATTATCCGCTCCTGGCTTCTGGTGGAGTACCCGAATCTGCCGAAATATCAGCAGGAATCAGCCTTTCAGAATGCGATGGGCTTTCGGCTCGATTCAAAGGCGGATCACATCACAGCGAGCGCCTGCAGATCCATAGCTCTGATTGTCGGGGCTGCGGAGGCGGGAAGTGATTTTTCCAGGCAGTTTCTGCTTTACTTATTCAAGACTTACCAGAAACGGGAATATAAAGCGTTGAAGAAGTTCCGGGTGCTCCACGCTTCAGAGATTGAGGCCTTCACGAAGGATGAGTCCGTGAGAGAGGAGGATCCGGCGTCCTACTATTTCACAAAAGCCCGCATTATTTACATGGCTGAGCTCATGGGGATTGAGATCCATGAAGAATGCCTGAATGACTATTTCAGCCTTTCCGCTTTTGTCAAAAAGGAGGAGAGCGCGCTTCTCAAGGAGGAGAGGGAGAGCCGGGTACTCTCGGAGAAGGTGACCGATGAGATTCTGTCGAAGGCGGGAGACAGGATCCGCGCCCTCTATGCTCCTGGAGAGAAGGGTGGGGAGACCTACCGGAGTGGTCAGGACTTTGTGAACTTCTGCCTCCGCATGGACCGAAAGTCCAATGACCTGAATATTGCCCTGAGAAAACTCAAAAAGGCGGACAGTGAGGAGGATATCCGGGAGGCTGCCGCAAGGCTCCTGGCATTGAACCCGGAGAAGGAGCTCAGTTCGTACAGCCCAGGAGAACTGGAACTGTACGGAGTCATTCTGAGCCTGACAGATGCCATCTCAGAGGAGATTGATGACGTTGAAAGCTGGGCAGACCGCCTGGTCTTTGAAAAGGGTCCTTTCTACGAGGAGGCGGACATCAGGAGCCTTTTCGATGAGGGGGAGGTCAGACGGATCCTCAGGAAGATCCGTGATTTAGAGGACACAGGGGAGAAGAAGACGGAAAAGGTCCAGAGGAAGGCGCTAACCCCGACAAAGAGAGAGACTGCCATGAAAGAGCTCCGGGAGGAACTGCAGAAAGAACAGGAAGAGATCGGGAGTCTCCGGGCTCAGCTTCGAGCAGTCCAGGAAAAGGCGGAAGGATTTCATGACCTCCTCAAGAGCCGGGAGAAGGAGAACCGGTCGCTTCAGGCCCAGCTAAGATCTCTCCTGGAGGACAAGGAGGAGCTCAACGCACTCCGGGATCATGTTTACAAAAAGAGTCTCGAGGAGGAGAGAGAAGCCTTCCAGCTGCCCACAGAGAGGCAGGAGGAGATTTCGCGGATGACTGTGAGGCTGCGTCAGAGAAAGGCCGCAATTGTCGGCGGGAACCCGAACTGGACGAAAAAGCTCAGGCTCCTGCTGCCGGACTGGCTATACATCAGCCCCGAAGTGACAGGGAGTACCAGGACCTCTGTCCTCACGGGGGTGGAGCGGGTTTTCTTCTTCACAGAAGTTCTGGGGCACAGTACCTACTTCCGCTTCATCCGCCAGGTGCGGGAGAGCCGGATCCCCTTCTCCTACCTGAGTGGAGTCAACATCGAGCGGAACATCGTGGATCTCTACCAGGAGATGGCAGGCTGAGATGCGCCATCCGGCAGCATGCATACGCTGCGCTCCGGCATTGTGTTTCCAGGGGCGTTGTGCTATCCTCAGGCGTGAATTTGGGTAAGAGGCAGGTCTTCCTGCCTCCTTTCTATATTCAGGGTATTATTATACGCGCGACAGGAAGATTTTTATTTAACATCAATGAACAGAAGAACATAAAATCATATTTATATTCATCGATTTAATAAGTTTATTGGATTTGTTATGGCATGGCGTAAACCACATTCACACAGAAAGTGGAAAGCATATAAACTGAAGGCTGAGATGTATTCTGATATAGATTCTGAAAGGAGACAGAACATATGGCAATCAATCCGATACAGCTTCTCAAACTGAAGGAGCATTTTTCAGAGTTTAAGAAAGTTCATCCGAAGTTCATTCCATTCTGGAGAGCCTCAAGGGAGCTTTTGCAGGAGGGAACGGTGCTGGAGTTCACCGTGAAAGCACCGGACGGACAGACAAAGCAGTCCAGGATCAGGCTGACAGCGGAGGATCTTGAGACGCTGGAAGCGATCCGGGCCGCGCTGGGAAAGAAGTGATTTCGGTGATGCGCGAGATAATCAAAAGTACTGGAAAGGCTTACACTGAAAAAGCCCCCCATGACTTTGCTGAGCTTCGGGAAATCATCGCCATCCTCAGAGATCCGGAGGAGGGCTGTTCCTGGGACAGCGCCCAGAGTCTGGACTCTCTGAAGAGCTGCCTGAGCAATGAGACCGACGAGGTCCTGGAGGCCATCGACAGGAAGGACATGGAGAATCTCTGCGAGGAGCTGGGGGACCTGCTGCTTCAGGTGCTGCTCCAGAGCCGGATCGCTGAGGAGAACGGGTTCTTCTCCTTTGATGATGTTGTGCAGGTCCTGTCTGAGAAGATGATCCGCAGGCACCCCTATGTGTTCACGGATCTGAAGGTTCACTCAGAGGAGGAGAGGCTGGACCTGTGGAAGAAGATCAAGGAGCGGGAGAAGGCAGAAAAAGCCGAAAAAGCAAAAAAGGCTGAGGAAGCACACACTAGACACAGAGCATAGCGAATATCCAAAGAACACAGCGCACAGAAAGCGGAGCCAAAGATGAGACCCTATGAAAGACTGCTGAAATATGTAAAGATCTGGACAAGCAGCGACCCGGATAGTGATGCATCTCCGTCCACATCACGTCAGTTTGACCTGGCAAAGCTGCTGGTCCAGGAGATGAAGGACATCGGGATAGAGGACGCAGAACTGGATGAAAACTGCTATGTCTATGGAAAAATCCCATCTTCGGAAGGCCTGGAAGGGAAAACCCGGATGGGCTTTGTGGCGCATTTGGACACCGCCCCGGACTTTTCGGGGAAGGATGTCAAGGCTGTCATTCACGAGAACTATGACGGCGAGCGCCTGGAGATCGGGCATGGGGTGGTACTTGACCCGGATGTTTTCCCACACCTGAGGGAGCTGAAGGGAAAAACCCTGATCACATCGGACGGGTCGACGCTCCTGGGAGCCGATGACAAGGCGGGGATCGCGGAGATTCTGACAATGGCGGAGCGGCTGATTCAGGAAGGCCGCCCGCACGGGCAGATCAGCATCGCCTTCACACCGGATGAAGAGATCGGGGGGCAGGGACATCTGCTCGACCTTGAGAAATTTGGAGCCCAGTTCGCCTACACCGTGGATGGAGGGCCACCGGAGGACCTCAACTATGAGACCTTCAACGCGGCGGAGGCAGAGTTCAAGGTCCGAGGCGTCAGCGTCCATCCTGGATCCGCCAAAGGCATCATGATCAATGCCAGCCTTGTGGCGATGGAGATCAATGGCATGCTTCCCGCGGCCGAGATCCCGTCCCTGACGGAAGGCTACGAGGGCTTTTTCCACCTTGTGAACATACAGGGAAATACCTCCTCGGCCACGCTTCAATACATTGTCAGGGATCACTCCAGGGAGCATTTCCAGTGCCGCCTGGATACGCTCGAGCACATCGAAAAGATCCTCAATGAGAAGTATGGCCCCGGGACTGTCACGCTCACAGTCAGGCAGCAGTACAGGAATATGAAGGAAAAACTTCTCGACTGCATGCATCTGGTGGAGACAGCGGAGGCGGTCATGAAAAGCCTCGGTGTGATTCCGGATAAGTCTCCGATTCGAGGTGGAACGGATGGCGCACAGTTCTCCTTCCGCGGGCTTCCCTGCCCGAACCTGGGCACAGGCGGATACTCTTTCCACGGTCCCATGGAGCACATCACCGCGGAAGGCATGGATACCGTGACGGAGATCCTCCTGGGAATCGTTGAGAGGTACGCGGAGCGGTGAACGGC
>CADBUA010000034.1 GCA_902797665.1 uncultured Lachnospiraceae bacterium
CGGGATATCCGCGGCAGGGAGGCCGCGGTCCCGCCGTATTTTCATGGAGAACGGGGACCTTTTGGCGTATTGATCAGGCCCCTGCATCACTCAGAGTGAATACCTGTGTCGGCGACAGACAGATGGAAGAGGGACTTCCTCTGATCACAAAGACCGATGCCGGATCCATGGCGCTCTCAGCCGCAGCAACGGTCTGATCGCATAGAAGGATGCTGGCAGGGCCAGGTTCTGGATTTTATGATAGAACCTGGAAAGGATTCTGCGACTGGACAGCCAGCAAAAACATTTTCAAGATGCGGCTGACGGACAACATCCTGCGAAAGAATTAAGAGTCGTCCTGTCCAGCCACACAGAAAGTGGCTGAAGGGCCCTGACCTGTGACTGCATGTTGGTTTCCGCTGGGATCGCAGAGACATCGCCAGGCCTGACAGAGGCACCCTTGTCCGTCTTGTCTCGCCGGTCCTTTTGGTCTTTCCGCTGGATCGCATCCTTGCCGTGATTCTCATCCCCGGCGGTGTCATGGTCTGTGCGCTGACTTATGCCTTTCGGGGTGCAGTCAAGCACCTGACAAGAACATCCAGGGGAGTGACGGGCATCTGCGGCCGTGGATGCCCACAAGGCGGCGCGGATGCGCCGCAAACGCTTTTTCAACGTGGCGAACATCGGCTTTGCCGCCGCCAGGCAAGGAATGTACCTGCTGGGTGCGGTATACTACGCCTATGGCATCCTGTCCGGCAGTGCGACCTGGGGCACCCTGAGCGCCGTCATGCAGCTGGTCAGACGGCACGGAGCGCGGATGAGGTTCATGTATATTTTCAGGATCAGGCCGCTGCCCTGGGCGATGGAACGCCAGCTCCAGCTCTGAATCCGACGACGGCTCTCCCGTGGTGCGGAAGGCATTTCCGCTTGGGCAGGAGCACGGTGCTGAAGCTTCTGATGTGCATGGATCCGCTGGATCACTGCGAGCGGTATATTGCCAGCGTGCCTCGCAGACATGACCGTGCTGATCGTCAGCCAGCGGAAGGCAGCGCCCGGCATCTGTGACCGCGTGCTGCATTTCACGGAATATGGCGTGCATGGCAGGAGGAACCATCACGTGGAGAACAGGATGCAGAGAAAGGGATGGGGAAGATTCGTATGCCATGAATCACCTCCTGTGCCAGTCAGCAGGAAGAACAGGAGCTATGAAGGCGGGCCGGTTTCAGGCACCGTCTCAGCATTCTGAATACGAGCATGCCAAAGCCAGAAGAGTAGATTGATATAGATTGATATAGTTTGATATAGATTCAATAGTGCGAATAGAGTGATGATGAAAGAAGGTGATTCGGATGATGATGAAAGAGCACAAAAAGACATTCATCATCACCAGCATTGTGACGGTACTCCCTGTACTGGTCGGCTTAATCTTCTGGAACAGGCTTCCTGATGAGATGGCAACTAGTTTTTCCTTTCAAAATGAGGCAAATGGTTTCAGCAGCAAGCCCTTTGCTGTGTTTGGGCTGCCGTTGTTTTGCCTGGCGATGCTCTGGATTTCTGGATTTGCGACTTTACAGGATCCCAAGAAGCAGAATATAAGCCCGAAGATATTCTCTATCGTACTGTGGATCGTTGCTGCTGTTTCTTTGATTTCATCTACTGTTATATACACATATAATCTCGGTCTTCGAGTGGATTTTACCTTCTTCATGGAACTTATGTCTGGCCTCCTCTTTATTATAATCGGCAGCTGCCTGCCAAAGGCCAGGCAGAACTATACCATAGGAATCAAGACCCCGTGGACACTGGCGAATGAGGAGAACTGGAAGCGCACCCATCGCCTGGCTGGATTTCTGTGGAGGTCTGGCGGAGTCCTCATAAGCATCGCTGTCCTGACCCGGATGGACTCGGGTAAATTGTTTTTGGCCATTCTGATTATAATGGCTTTGGTACCGTATGGATATTCATGCTATCTTCATGCAAAGGAAAATCTCTGATCTATGAGAGTATTGGTAAGCTGTCTGGTCAGCTTTGCGCACTGGCTGCGCAAAGCGTGGTAAAAAAGAACGAAATCAAAGGCCGGGCGCACATTGAATGCGACGACAGGAGTCTGCGCCCGGCCTTGCAGCTGGAAAGGAGCTTGCGACTGGACAGCTGCGATTTTGGACGCGAGGAGAGAAATGCATCTGAAAGCCAGAGCCACGGAGGGAAGCCGCCTCCCGGGGCTATCTCTATGACTGGGGGATGATCAGGGGATCAGTCTCTGCGCGGTGCTTTTGAGATGGAAGCTGAGCGCTTCCTTCGAATCATCCTGAAGTGATGTTATAATAAGAATAATCTTATAATTGACGGATGAAAAATATTGGAAGAGATTAAAATAAATGATGCATTTGAGTAAAACAAAATCGAAGAACAGTATATAATTAATATTATTCTGATGATTAAAACAAGGAATCTGGGGGACGATCAGATGAACAAATGATTGCCAAAGATGAAATAACCAGAGTAAAATAAAGTGGGATCAGGCTGCATTCAGACTGTGCCCGGCCTGTGTTCAGCAGTCGAAGTAAAGAAAACACAGCCCGGCAGGATGGCGGGACGGCAGATCCATGAGGATCGCCCTGATCGGTTGATCCGCGCGGGCAGGAAGATCTGCCCTGTAAAGTCCAGATGAAAATCGCGCAGCTTCTGCTGAGGAAAGGAGTTTCCAATGATGAGCAGATCCAGACGAGATTATCTATGGGTCATTCTGTTCCTGATTGTCTTCATCAACGGCTTTGAAGCAGGCGGCTATCAGGCCAGCCTTTGGAGCATCGGAAAAGACTTCGACCTGTCAATGTCCTCCATGGGACTTTTCGCCTCCATGGAGCTTTTTGCCGCGATGCTTGCGCCCATTCTGCTAGGGCGCTGGGCAGACCTTGTGGAAAAGCACCGGAGCATCAGCGTGATGCTGTGCCTGCAGATTGGAGCCGCGTTCACCGTGCTGTATGTAAAGTCAGACCTTCTCTTCCTTCTCTGCATCTTCTTCCTGGGGCTGACGACAGGTGCTTTGCAGTTTATTGCCATCGCCGCGGTGGCGGACGCGTATCCTGTCAGCGGGAGGAAAAAGGTTGCCTATATCACAACCATGTACGCCCTGGGAGCGCTCCTTTCCCCTTTGCTTGTGGATTTCTATCTCCGCCATGGCCTCAACTGGCGTCTGCTGTTCGGATTTCTGGGCGCGTGCAGTGTTCTCTGCCTGGCAGGGATGATTCGGAGTGGGAGCGCGGTGCGGGAACTGCCAGATGGAAGGAGTGGTGCAGCAGAAGGAGAGGGGAAGTTTGTTCTCTCCGCGATTCTCCTTCTCTGCGTGATCATGTGCATCTATGTCGGCTTCGAGAATGGCTTTACCTTTTTTGTTGATACGCTGTTTACAGATGTATTGAAGGCATCCACGGGGAAGTTTGCCCTGTCTCTCTTCTGGGCAGTGATGATCCCGGCACGTTTCTTTGTCGGATATTGTTCCAGGCATGTGAAGAAGATTCTCATTGCCTCTATTCTGATGATTCCCTGCATCATGCTTTTTCTGACCTCTCTAAGCAACACGACGCTGGTTCTTCTTCTCTGCATCCCCCTGGGTTTTGCCAGCGGCGCGATCTACCCTTCGGTGCTGACCATCATGCTTCCATTTGCGGGGAAGAGCACAGCGACGGCGACAGGCATGATCACATCAGCCACTGGAATCGGAGGTGTGATCTTTACGGCCATGACAGGTTTTCTGGCGGATCGATGGGGAATGCAGGCCGCCATGCTGATTCTGGTCAGCTTTTTCTCTCTGTCCCTTCTCTCTGCCCTGTCGGTGATTCGCCTGTCGGACCGCCGAAAGACCGGATGATCATTCAGTGGATTGAAAGCAGCTGCTGGATCTGGATTCGCTCGAGCGATCTCTTCGGAGCGTAAGTATCTGGGGAGAAAGGAGCGAGAACGGGCAGATTCCAACTCGGCTCTGACAGATCCTGAGGGTTTCCGGCATAAAGGAGATCATGCAATGGGAAGAAATCTCGAAGCATTTATCATGGAAAACTATCAAAAGGCGATCGACCGCCATGAAATCCAGGCGTTCTATCAACCGGTCATCCGAACCTCTTCGAGGCAGCTCTGCAGCTTTGAGGCACTTGCCCGTTGGGTGGACCCGGAACTTGGCATGATCTACCCGGATGAATTCATTCCTGTGCTGGAGCGGGAAAAGATGATTCATCTGCTGGACATTGCCATCCTCCGCCAGGTCTGTGCGAGGATCCGGAGCTGTATTGCCTCTGGGGAGACACTGATCCCTGTTTCCGTGAATCTCTCCCGGCTGGACTTTGCACTCTGCGATATTTTCACAATCGCGGATGAGATTGTCTGTGATTACCAGATCCCACATGACTTCGTCTGTTTTGAGATTACGGAGAGTGTCATGGCGGAGCAGAAGGACCTCCTGATGGGGATCGTGGAGCGATTCCGCGGAGCGGGCTATCAGATCTGGATGGACGATTTCGGCAGCGCCTATTCGTCTCTGAATGTTCTGAAGGAGTTTTCCTTTGATGAACTCAAGCTGGATATGAGTTTTCTTCGCCCCTTTGTATTGAGATCAAAACGGATTGTGGCCTCGGTCATCCGGATGGCCAAGGTGATCGATATCCATACGCTGGCCGAGGGGGTTGAGACCGAGGAGCAGTTTGCCTATCTGAGGGATGTGGGCTGCGAAAAGGTGCAGGGTTACTACTTTGGCAGACCCATGTCCTATGAGAAGGCTCTCGAAAATGTCCTGGAGCAGGGCATTCAGATCGAGCTTTCTCAGGACCGCTTCTACTATGAGGAGATCGGGAAGATTGACTATCTGAGCGGCGTCCCCTTTATGAAGCGGGAGGAATTCAACGCGATCGGCGACGCCAGAAAGCTTAACAGCATTCCGCTGATGCTTGTGGAGTTTTTTGAGGACAGCTTCAGGGTCCTGTTTTACAACACAGCATTTGAAGAGACGGTTCAAAGCGTGGGGATCATGAGCCAGGTATTCACCCAGGACATGCTCTGCAAAAGACAGGGCTGTCATCTGCTCACCCCGAAAATCCAGAACCTGATGGATTCAGTGAAAGTCAACGGGGACGGCAGGATGCTCTTTACGGTCAACGCGCAATATTTTGAGATCAAGGCGCGCAGGATGGTCCAGACATGGAACAAATACTGTATTCTGGTCTCTGTCAACAACCTCACAAAGGATACCCAGCCGGAGAAAAGGGAGTATCTGGATGACAGGACCCGTCAGATCTATTCTCTATTTGAGCGTATCACGCTGATCAATTACAAAAAGGACATCATCAGGCCCCTTTACACAGACATCCGGGAGGACCTGCTCTCCACCAGGCAGGGGATCAGCAGGATGGTGGAGGAGTATGCGGCCAGATATATCTATCCGGACGACAGGGGGCAGTTTCTCCAGTTCTTAGAACCGGAGGCCGCAGTCCGGCATCTCAAGGAAAACGGCAGTGTCAGTTTTTCTGAGATCTTCCGCACCAATGTCCGGCATGGCCAGTATGCCTGGAAGGAGTATACCCTGCTCAAGATCGACGAGGAGAATGATTTTCTGCTTGTCCGGAACATTCATGAAGAGGCGAAAAAACTGCTGTCAGGCAGCCAGAGGCATCCTTCTGAGGATGGAGTGTATTCGGAAGTCCAGCTCTGGAACAATCTGATCCATTCGGATCTGATCAAGCTTTTCTGGAAAGACCTGGATCGCCGTTTTCTGGGCGTAAGTCAGAGCTTTCTGGACTTTTACGGCTTCTCCTCCGCGGATGAGGTGATCGGCAGGACAGATGAGGAGCTGGGCTGGCATGTGCATCCGGACCTCTACATGAATGAGGAGTACAAGGTCATCCATGAGGGGATCAGCTACCGGAACATGCCTGGATACTGTATGAGCCATGGGGTGAACAGAGAAATCCTCGCCAGCAAGACGCCGCTTTATGATGGGAATGGGGAGATCACGGGTCTTATTGGCTACTTCATCGACAAAGATCTTTTAGACATCAATGATCAGCGGGGAGAGGAGAGCCCACGGAGGGATTTCCTCACAGGGCTCCTCAATTCCCGCGGAATCTGGGAGGAGGCGGAACTATTTCAGGATGAGTACTATCTCAGAGGCACGGATTTCGTCCGCATCCACATCGAAGTCAATGATTTCAGCACCCTGAATGAGCAGTATGGCTTCGACTTTGGGGATCAGGTGCTGCGCGCCCTGGGATATGCCCTGAGCGAGGACTTTGGGATCAAAAGCGCCATTGGACGTTATGCGGGCCGGAATTTCGCGATCCTGAAGCAGGTGGAGGACAAGAAGGAAGTGCTGGAACTTCGCACGAAGATCAAGGAAATCGGAAACAGGATTCGGGAAGTGGATGGAAAACCGGTCACGCTGTATCTGTCCGTGGGCTTTGCGATGTTCTCGGAATACCCGAGCGTGGAGGAGCAGAAAAAGAACGCGGAAATGTTCCTGCATGCGGACAATGACCTGGATATTTCAGCGGAGAGCCGGATCAATCATGCGCTGGAAATCTTCCGCATGTTTGATGACCTGCCGGTAACCTATGCAGTATTCCATGTGACCTATGCGGAGAACAGCGGGCAATACAACGCGGTTTTCTTTTATGTCAACCACAAGTACGAGGAATACTTCGGCCGGTCGGCGAAACAGCTTCTGGGATACACGGTCCGGGAAACCTTTCCCCTCCTGGGGGATGACTGGTATCGGGATGTCAAGAGCGCGGCACTCGATGGGGCCGTCGTCGAAGGGGAGTTTGATAATCCCCTGAATGGAAAGCACTTCCACTTTACAGCGCGTCAGATTCTTTATCCCGGCTACTGCGCGATCACCTGCATAGAGATTCCGAGGGCCCAGGAGAACCGGAAGCTTCTGATTGTGAGTGACATGAAGAGCATGAAGAGCATGGAAAACATGGAAAACATGGAAAGCATGCGGACGAATCTGGTGGATTTTCTCGCTGAAGACTATGAGATCTTTTCTGCTTCTGATGGAGATGAAGCGATCAAAACGATCAGGATGCTTCGAAGGCAGCATCAGGAGATCTCCCTCCTGATCCTCGATCTCTATGCGCAGGACAGGACGGGACGGGAGCTGATGGCAAAGTTTCAGGAAAATCCGGAGCTGAAGTCTGTTCCTGTGATGGTTCTGACGGCGGAGCAGGAGGCGGAACTGGAATATCTGAAAATGGGCGCGACGGACTTTATCCGGAAGCCCTTCCCGGACATTGAGATCGTCAAAGCCCGCATTTCCAGATGCATTGCGCTGAGTGAGATGCACTGAGTCTGCGGGAAGGAGGACAATCCGCCTGGAAGAAAATTCGCGGGGGATGGGGATGCAGCTTTCTGAAAGGATGGATGGAGACGCGATGCGGGAGCACTCCTGAGAGAGGGAGGCTCCCGCTTTTTGTTGACAGAATAAGGAAAAGATAGTAAGTTAACAAAGGTTAATTGCTTGAATTGTTTACTAACTTCCGCGTCAACGAAAAGGGGCGCTTTACCTCAATGAAAATCGATGACCCCGGCGCGGCAAGGGCATGAACCTTTTTACATACCGGGAACCCTTCGAATTTGCCAGCTGTTTCAGCGGTATATGCCCCCAGCCGATTTTTACGCAAATTCGCGCTCGCGGATAGAACGGTCCAGTCAGCTTTGCGTATCTGCTGTGCAAATCGTAAAAAAATAAAGCAAAAGCAAAACCTTTTGAATGATCAGATGGATAAACGGTGATAAAAATGAAATTCATGAGAGAGAAAAAAGCGCATATGAAGAATATCCTGCTTACAGCCCTTTTTATTGGCTTTATCAGTTTTATTCGCTTTGGCGCAGGATCTGTCCTGAAAGCGGAAACGCTGGAGCCTGCACCGTCCGCCCCGGACTGGGTCAGGGATGCGGTGCTCTATGAAGTAAACCTTCGTCAGTATACGGAGGAGGGAAGCTTTGAGGCTTTCTCAGAGCACCTGGAAGAGCTCTGGGACATGGGGATCAATACCCTTTGGTTTATGCCGATCCATCCGATCTCTGAGACGAACCGGCTCGGGAGCCTTGGCTCTTACTATTCGGTCAGTGACTACAGGGACGTGAACCCGGAGTTTGGAACACTGGCGGATTTCGGCGCCATGATGGATCAGGCCAAAGGCATGGGCTTTCATGTCATCCTGGATTGGGTCGCAAATCATACCGGCTGGGACAATGCCTGGATCACGGAACATCCGGACTGGTACACCCAGAAGGAGGGGAAGATCATTTCTCCGGAGGGTACGGGCTGGAACGATGTGGCGGATCTGAACTATGAAGTGGAAGCGATGCGGCAGGAGATGATCGACTGCATGCGCTTCTGGGTCTCAGAGTACGATATCGATGGCTTTCGCTGTGACTATGCCATCGGCGTGCCGGTGGATTTCTGGGCGGAGGCCAGGCAGGAACTGGAGAAGATCAAGCCGGTCTTCTTCCTGGAGGAGGATCTGCCGGGGCAGAACAGAAAGCTCCTGGAAGAGGCCTTCGACTGCAACTACAGCTGCAAGTACTATGAGACCCTGATTCAGGTGGCTCACAACAACAAGACAGCGGACAAGCTGAAGATGTACCGCCTCTCTCTGCCGGAGGGCGATTTCCCCATGTATTACCTGGACAACCACGATGTCAATTCCTATGACAGGACCATCGTGGAGGCTTTTCCACAGGAAAGTCTGCCGGCTATGTGGACACATATCTTTACCATGCCGGGGATGCCGATGCTGTATACGGGAGACCAGATCAGCTACAACCACAAGATGGCCTTCATGGAGAAGGACAGCGTGGACTGGGGAGAGGTCAGCTGGGATGCTTCCCCCCTGATCCGGGAGCTTTCCCGCATCAGGAGAGAGAATCCTGCTCTTTATACAGGCCGGGAGGGCGGAAGCTTTGAGGAGCTTCCCCTGGGAAACAAAAAACTTCTGGCTTATCAGAGAGCGAGTGAAGACAGGCAGATTCTCTGCGTCTTCAATCTTTCCGCAGACATCATAGAGGATGTGGATCTTTCTTCCTGTCTGACGGGGACTGAGACGGTTCTGCTCTCAGGCGCTGAGGGTGCCTTTCAGACTGGCGGGGACCTCCCGGAACAGAACCATACCTTCCTGCCCTGGGCTTTCATGATCCTTGCCCGCTGAGGCGGATCTGAGCATCATGCATCAGGCTGAAGAGAGACGTGAAAAAAGATAAGAGACAACATTCATATAAGAAAAAATATAGTATAGTATAGGATAGTGCAGTATAGTATAGGATAGTGCAGTATAATATAGGATAGTGCAATATAGAATAGAATTGCATAGTATAGTATAGTGCAGCACAGTACAGTGCAATACAGTACAGTATAGTATAGCATAATATAATATGTCACAGTATAGCATACATAACATGATATGTAACAGTATAGCATACATAACATGATATGTCACAGTATAGCATACATAACATGATATATCACAGCGCAGCATGCATAACATGATATGTCACAGCACAGCATATGCAATATAAAATAGCAAAAGAAATGAATAAACCTTTATAAACAAAACCATATATCATAAGCGTGTGCAGCACACGCCAACGAAAGAAGCATCGACCTGGTAGTCGTAAGCAGCATGAATC
>CADBUA010000035.1 GCA_902797665.1 uncultured Lachnospiraceae bacterium
ATTGGTATATACAGACCAGATCATAAGCCAGAATATATACATCGCAATAAAAATTTCAAGCTCGCAAATATAAAATCATAAATACAAATCCAAAAAGACATCAGGGGAAGGCAGGAAAGGGTGCAGCGTCTCAGATCCTCCCAGGGAGGTCCTGGGTATAAGAACAGGAGGAAATGAATGGATATTGGATGCATCAAGTCTTTTAAAGATTTCACAAAGTTTAAACTTGCTGAACCAGATCTGCGTTCAGATCCGTTTTTCAGCTGGACGGTCAGCGTGAAAGGGACGAGGGGAAAGAACTGCCTGGTGGTCGCCAATGATGCTTTCTGTGCAGGCTTCTTCTACTATGGAATCTCCAGGGAGGACGTGCAGAGGATGGATGAGATCATCCTCAAAGGCATTGATCATCTGCTTTCGATGGAAAACATCCGGACGGACCTCATCAAGCGCTACCTGGAAGACTGTGAGGTCTCCGATGACCTGAAGGGCTCCATACGCTACACGAAGCCGAGAGGGCCGAAGGCAATCGCGCGTTTCAACAGCTTTGCCAATATGGCCGAGGACTTTGGCGGCCTGCAAGACGGTTATCTCCCCGATAACCTTGTCCGGACCATGAATGAATTCGAATTCAGCACCAGCGGAAAGAGATGTGACAGAAGGATGCTCCTCCAGTATATGTTCATGATGCATTACGTGGAGAAGTGCGAAGGTCCCTGGTACTTCGACGACAGGTCCACCCTGATCCCGGTCGGGACAGTAACCGGGGACCTGACGCGCGTGTTGAACTGATCTTTTGAAAGGCGGCTTTCCGGTGCCTGCGGTTTTCCCGAAAACGCCGGAATCTGTATGTCTGCCATGAATGGATCACTGGACACGGCGGTGTTTCCCGCTAACAGTTATAAGTGAAGCTTTTCAGATTTCATCTGTGATAGACAGGATCAACTATGGAGAACAATGAGATGGGACTCCTCTTCCATACCTTTTTCATGGAAGAGGAGAAAATCAGAGCATTTCACATCCCGGAAGATGAGGAGAATATCGGGAAGATTGCCCGGATCCTTGGGATCGGTTTGGTCGAGTTTTGCGAGAAACCCGGCATGGAGGCGATGAAGAACGGGAAGAGACTTCGATCGGAGATCTTTTTTCAAACTGAATGGGATGACAAAGCTGAGCCTGCTGTCTGGTGCCGTGAGACGCTTCTTGAAACCTATCTCTCATTTTCTGCCTTTCCTTCTGCTGGAAAAATCTGGACGGAAGAGGAGAGAAAGGCCGCGGTGGGTTTTATGACCATCCTCGGGACGGTCAAAAGCACTGTCTACCTGAGAGAGGGATTGGTATACGCCCTTTCCCATGACCCGACGCTCGGCGCCCATAACCTTCCCTACGGGATCTTTTCGATCAACTCTCTGGTCAATTCCGGAGAGATCAGGAACTATGCCGTGTTTTTCTTCAATGTCAGCAGCACAGGGGAGATGAACAATCAGATCGGCCGGCCGAAGGGGAGCTTTGTTCTCCGGGCTCTCTGCCAGAAGATAGAAGCCTGCCTGAGCCAGTCGGAGGCGGTCTGGAGGGTCGGCGGTGATAACTTTGGGGCACTGGTCCTGAAGAAACACATCGAACTGGTCCTGGCGATTCTCAGCGGATCGGAAATCGCCTACGGGGAAAGCGAGGAGGAGAAGATCCATGTCTCGGCGGTCGCAGGCATCTGCCTTGGAGATACAGAGGGCGTAAAGACGAGCGACAACCTGGTGGACGCTGCACTGGCTGCGATGAATCTGGCGAGATTTGTCCGTCATGTCCCATTCCAGTACTATGGGGAAGAGGTTGCCCGAAAGCTGGAGCAATTCCGCTTTGTTGAATCACGCTTTGCCGAAGCGATGGAGAATGGGGAGTATCAGACCTGGTATCAGCCAAAGGTGTCTCTGGAAACGAGAGAAGTGATTGGAGCGGAGGCGCTTTGCCGCTGGGTCAGGGAGGGAAAGGTCTATGAGCCTGCCTCTTTCATTCCTGCTCTGGAGATGACAAAACGGATCTGCGAGCTGGATTTCCTGATGCTCCGTCAGTCCTGCGAGAATCTGCGTGCCTGGATGGATTCGGGACACAAAGTGGTGGAGGTTTCCGTCAATTTCTCCCGGAAGCACCTGAGCAATCCTCACCTGGCTTCTGAGATCCTTTCGGTCATCGATTCTTTTCGGATTCCGCATGAAATGATTATTGTGGAAGTGACAGAGACGACGAAGGCGAGCGATCTGAAAGCCCTGGGGGATCTGGTGACCGAACTGAAAAAGGCGGGCGTCCGATCCTCGGTGGATGATTTCGGGACCGGATATTCCTCCATCAGTATGCTTCGGGATATTCCTTTCAGCGAGCTGAAGATCGATCGGAGCCTCCTGACTTATTCCAGCGATACCCGGGACCGCAATATCGTGATGATCAAACATGTCACTTCGATGGCCTCAGAGCTTGGCATGACCTGCATCGCGGAGGGGGTGGAGAACAGCGATCAGATTTCGATGCTCAGGAAGATGGAGATTTTTCGCGCCCAGGGCTTCTACTTTGACAAGGCACTTCCAAGAGAAGTGTTCGAGAAGCGGCTTTTGGAGGAGAAATACCCAGAGCTGGAGGAGGGAAAGGAGTAAAGGGTGCTTTTCTCTGACCTGCTGCTGAGAGATTCTGAGAGTCCGGGGAAGGGACAGAAATTGCAGAAGACCGTTTTGATGTTCCCCGCTTTCCGGCAAGGGGAAGGGCTGAGCTCATAACAATCGAATGTGAAGGTTGATATCGCAGCATGCTGACTTCCGCTGCCAGCGGATCCCTGGGGGAAGGCATCTATTCTTCCACTGATTCTGCATGCTGCTGTGGGCCTTTTGGCGCTTCGAACAGGATCTTCCAGGGGCGCCAGATCTGAAGAGCGCCGACGAGATGGAGGCAGAGGAAGGAGGCGGTGAAGGTCAGGAGAA
>CADBUA010000036.1 GCA_902797665.1 uncultured Lachnospiraceae bacterium
AAAAAGAATTATTATTAATAGACAAACAGATATGTATGCCTGTAGCAAAGAGTTAGTGCTTGGACAATCCTTGAAAGACTGATGGGTCGGACATGAAAGCCCCTCCCGGAGAGATTCATGAATGCCAGCTGCAGATGTGAGCCTATGTATGCGAAAGAGCCCTGGTGTGGGAGAACAGCTGAAGCTGTGCATTTTCCGGCAATTGATGGGGATCTCCCTTCCTTTGTGCCTTTCTGCAGCACATCCAGCCTGGCTGTCTGGCAAAAGAGCTGAGGCAGTTGTATAATCAAGAAACAGAAAAGCGCCGGGGAGCTTTGAAAGAGACTTTACACCGCTCAATGCCTGATATGGAAAACGTGAAGGAGAAAATAGATATGGATTATACGATTGCAAATGAAAAGCTGACAGTATCGATCCGGGATCTGGGAGCGGAGCTCTGCTCCATTCGGTCGGCGGACGGCACAGAGTACCTCTGGCAGGGAGACCCCGCCTTCTGGAGAGGGCAGTCCCCGAACCTTTTTCCGTATATCGGCCGTCTGACCGATGGAAAGTACACCTTCGCTGGAGAGACCTATGAGATGAAGATCCATGGGATTGCGAAATATCTGGTCTTTGAGGCGGCAAATCAGAAGGAAGACAGCATTGACTTCATCCTCCGTTCAAATGAGGAGACAAAGAAACAGTATCCCTTCGACTTTGTCTTCACAATCCGCTACGCCCTGGTGGAGAAAAAGCTCCAGATCGAATACCTGGTTCAGAACCTCTCCGGAGAGCCCATGTTTTTCGGCGTAGGCGGGCATACCGGCTTCAATGTTCCCATGGAGGAAGGACTCTCTTTTGAGGACTACTGTGTGGAGTTCTCAAAGACCGCAAAGCCCACAAAGGTGGTTATGACGGAGGATGTCCATGTTTCCGGAGTGAGGGAGGACTATCCGCTGGAGGAGGGAACAAAGATCCCGCTCCACCACGATCTGTTTGACCATGACGCTGTTGTCCTTGAAAACATGGATCACACGATGACGATCCGCTCTGCTTCGGGGAAGCGGGCGGTCCGGGTATCTATCCCTGCCTTTCATTATGTCGGTTTCTGGCATGCTGTGAAGAAGGAAGCTCCCTATGTCTGCATCGAGCCCTGGTCCAGCCTGCCGTCCAGAAGCGGCGTGGTGGAGGACTTTGCCCAGCAGGGGGACCTGATCTGCCTGGAGGGAAATGCCACGTATCGCAATCCCTGGACAATCGAGATCCTTTGATGGAAAGTGATTGATCGAGATCAGAAGATCTATCCGCAGGTAAGAGAAGCTGCACAGCATCTGGCGCGAGTGGGCATCATATACCAGGAAGCATTCGAATTTGCCAGGTGTTTCACCGGTATATGCCCACTCGCGCCAATTTTGCCGAAAATTCTCCTGGCCGTGAGTATATTGGCTGTCAGATTACGATAAAGCGAGAAAGCTAAAAACTTAGGAACCGCTGTATACCGAATGGTACGTACGGTGGAGTGATAGGACGGTCAGCTCCAGGGCTGGCCTCCTGCTCGATGTCGAGCCTGTCGTTTCCAAACTTAGAGAAGGGAGGAAGATCATGAAAGAGATGAAAAGATGGGACCGGACCGTGTGGGAGATCCTGGAGGAAGAAGGAATCCCCTATCTGCGCCATACAGATCCCACCCAGGAGAAGATCAGCGGATCGGTGACCTGCCGCGCTCTGGGAGTCGAACCGGACAGAGTTTATAAGACCGCCTTGTATCTTCCGGATAAGGGGCCATGGCATTATGCAGCCCTCCTGTTGGTCCCGGCAGACCGGAAGGTGGATCTACGGAAGGCCCGCGTGGAGACGGGGCGCAAGGGAAGGCTTGCGAGCGAGGGCGAAGCCATGCGACAAGGATCGGACCTTTCGGTTTTGGGCCCTTGAAGAGCCCCTTTCCGGTCCTTTTGGATCGGTCTGCCAACCATCATAAGACAATCTTTGTCAGTGCCGGAAAGCTGGGAGAGTTCCTGGAGCTTTCCCCGGAGGGGCTTTTGCAGGTGACTGGGGGACATTTGGCTGACCTTTCGGGTCCTTTTTCCGATGAGCGCTATGGCAGAAACTTTGTCCTTTTGCCCGGGAGCAGGGTGAAGGACTATGAGGTCAGGCAGGTCCTTTCCCGGGATTGCCTGGGAATCCTCTATGAGGCCAGCAGCACGAAGGGAGAGCCTGTCCTTCTTTCAGAGTTCTTTCCTGACTGGCGCTGCGGTCTTTCTGCCCGCCGGGCTTCGGATGGAGAAGAGGTTTGCTACCTGTCCTATGTTCATGATCAGTCCAGGGCCTTCGAAGAGAGGGGGATTTCCAGGGAAAGAGGCCTGGATGCGGTCTCAGAGCTTGCTGAACGGTACCAGACGAGAATCGAAAAGCCGGGGTGTACCCTGCCGGTCCTGGATGGTTTTTGTGCCAACCAGACCTTTTACACGGTCATGGCCTGGGAGGAGGGAGAAATCCTGACATCGAGGATTCGGGATGGAAGGAAGATGGGCTATGAGGAACTGAAGTCCTCTTTTGATCTGCTATCCTGCTGGCTGGAAAGCCTTTCGGAGGAAGATCTGCGGCGGCTGAGCCTTCGCCCGGCAAGCTTTTTTCTGCGCAAGAGAGATGGAAGAGCCCTTCTTCTTCC
>CADBUA010000037.1 GCA_902797665.1 uncultured Lachnospiraceae bacterium
ATGCACATGGAGAGATAGAAATGCGCACAGAATGAAACGAGCAGGTATCCGATGGAAGCAGTTTTCGTAACTGTCCTCGCTTTGCGCACTTGCTGCGCATAGCGAGGACATGCATTTCAAAAGCAAAGGCCGGGCGCACACTTTACGCGACGACAGGAGCCTCGGCCCGGCCGAATGCCTACAGGCGTTTGCGGCTGGAAAGCTACTGGTTTTCATCATGGACTGCTTCCCGCTGACTATCATTTCAGAAAGTGCTCCCGCGACAGCTTTCGTGCTGATCATAGCAGACTGCCCAAAGCTTTCATTCTTCATGCTCCCGGGGGACTCAATCTTTGACGTTTCATAGGCGTTTTCTGAAAGACCGCGGGCGCTTTCCCTCTTGAAGCACCTGTGTGAATCTGATATTCTGCGACTAGAAGGGGGTGTTATGATGAAAACAATTATGACAAGATGGGGGAAAGCGCTGGATCCGGAACATGTCCTGGAAGATTATCCGAGACCGGGCATGAAAAGGGACAGCTTTCTCTGCCTGAACGGGTTCTGGGACATTGCCATCACAGGATCGTCTGGATTTCCGGAACAATATGAAGGGAAGATCCTGGTACCGTTTTCTCCAGAGGCAACCCTCTCCGGGGTGAATCGGATTCTGAAGCCTGATCAGTATCTCCACTATAGAAGATCTTTCACGATAGGAAAGATGGAGAGTGGAGAACGCCTGCTGCTTCATTTCGGGGCGGTGGATCAGACCTGCGTTGTCTATCTGAATGGCAGGAAGCTGGGAGAACACACAGGCGGATACTGGCATTTCTCTTTTGATATCACGGAGACTGTGCGCGAAGGAGACAATCTGCTGCAGCTGGTTGTCCAGGATCACTCGGATGCCTCTTTCTACGCCAGGGGAAAACAGTCCCTGGAGCGGGGCGGCATGTGGTATACCCCGCAGAGTGGGATCTGGCAGACCGTTTGGATGGAGTATGTACCGGAAAAGTACATGGAAGCAATTAGCCTGAATCCGGATCCGGAGAGCGACTGCCTGGAAGTCAGGGTGAGGATGCAGGATGGGAAGCGGGTGCCTCTGAAGATCGAGGTCAGCCTGAAGGATGAAGTCATCCTTCAGGCTGACGGGATGACGGGGGATACCGTCAGGCTTGAGATCCCGGCCTGCCAGCATTGGACGCCGGAAACCCCCGTTCTTTATGACATGAAGCTTCAGACTGAGCAGGATGAGGTTTCCTCTTACTTTGCCATGAGAAAGATCTCTCTGGAGCGGGATTCCAAAGGGATCTTCAGACTGTTTCTGAACGGCAGAGCGTATTTCCACAATGGGATTCTGGATCAGGGATATTATCCGGATGGCCTGTATACCGCACCCTCCGATGAGGCCATGGTGTCAGACATTCTTCAGATGAAGGAGCTTGGCTTCAACATGCTCCGGAAGCATGCCAAGATTGAGCCAGACCGCTGGTATTATCACTGTGACCGGCTGGGCATGCTTGTCTGGCAGGATATGGTCAATGGAGGAATTCGCCGGAAGATCCCGCTGCAGAAAGCCATGCCGAATCTGATTCCGGAACATCTTGGAGGCAGCAGGGATGAAAACCTCAGGGTCTTTACCCGGGATACGGAAGAGAGCCGGGAGACTTTTGTCCAGGAATGTGCCGCCACGATTCAGCAGCTCTACAGCTTCCCTTCGATTGTCGTCTGGACTGTGTTCAACGAAGGCTGGGGAGAGTTTGAGGGATGCAGGGTGACAAAGAAGATCCGGAAGATGGATCCTTCCCGCCTGATCGATGAGGCCAGTGGCTGGGTCGATCAGAGAAGAGGCGATATCAGCAGCATCCACAACTATTTCCTTCCGCTGATGGTAAAGACCGATGTGGACCGCTGTATCGCTCTGTCAGAGTTTGGCGGCTATTCCTGGTTTATCCAGGATCACGCGCAGGCAGAGAACGAGTTTGGATACAGGAAGTATTCAAACAGCGCTGCCCTGTCTTCGGCCATCGAACGGCTCTGGAAGCGGGACGTTCAGGGAAATCTCAGGAATGGACTGAGCGCCATCGTTTACACGGAGGTAACGGACGTGGAGGATGAGACAAACGGTCTGATGACCTATGACCGGGAGATCCTCAAGGTCGACAAAGAAGTCATGTGCCGGATTAACCGGGAGCTTTTTGAAGCGTTCGAGAGAGTGATCTAAGATGTGAATGCCTGCAGGAGCCTGTGCCCGGCCTCGCAGCTGGAAAGGAGCCTGCGGCTGGACAGCTACGATTCTTGCAGCGCTCTTGCCACTGGCGGCTCTGCTCTGCGCTCAGGAAGCTCTGCCCGAAAGCCAGAAGCAAGCTTGACGTCAGGGAAAGCGGCCTGACCGGAGGGCAAAATCGTATTGTGCTTCCAGCGCTTTCAATGCTTCTATCGGGAAGAGATGAATGTTGGGGAGAAAGTCATTGATGGGTGCCTTTCTCCCGTTTTGTTTTGCATGAAAGCGGTTCCAGTGGGGGATGATCCGGGACTTTGGGATTTCCCCGGACTCGGGGATCTGCCCTGGAGGCCCGGAATTGAAATGCGATAGTGATACATTTCAAAGGCACATTTCAAAGAATTCAATCTATCGGACAGAGGAAGAATGAAGATGGCAATAACCGATAAGAATGGATGATATAGAAATGCTGGCAGACATTGACATAGAAATAGAAACAGGCGACAGAAGAGCAGATGAGGCAGATCAAAAGCGCTGAAAACTGACAAAGAAGGCGCGGCTTCACCGCCCTGGTTCAAAAAAGGGAGGAGAAATGTTACGGTTTGCGCTGATTGGAACAGGATGGCGGGCTGCTTTTTACGAAAAACTCAGCCGGATGCTGCCGGAGCGTTATCAGATGACAGGGGTTGTCTGCCACAGCGCGAAGGGAAGAGAGATTGCCGAGGGGCTGTGGCATGCCCGGATTTATGAAAGCTTTGAGGCAGCGGCGGCGGACCGTCCGGACACCATCATCGCTTCTGTGCCTGGTAGCGCTGTCTCTGAGATTGCGCTTTTTTTCTCCCGAAAAGACCTGCCTGTCCTGTTTGAAACCTACTGCTCTGAGTCTCTCAGGTCCATGGAAGATCTCTACCAGCTGGTGGGAGGGGCCCGCATTCAGATCGCGGAGCAGTACCCCTTCCAGCCCATGCATGCCGCAAGGATCAAGACCGTGTCCTCGGGCATTCTGGGGCAGGTCTATGAGGCAAAAGCCTGCTTCATTCAGAACTATCATACGCTCGCTGTGCTCCGCCGCCTTCTGAAGATCCAGATGGAGCTGCCTGTGGTTCATGCGTATCAGAAGGAAAACATGCGTGCCGCAGGCCCGACAAGGGCAGGGCTTCCCGAGAGAGACATACTGGAGACCGCGCCGGATGAGATCTTCCTTCTGGACTATGGCGACAGGACCGCGATTGGAGAATATGAGTTCATGCAGCAGCGCTCCTGGATCCGGACGCCCCTGATCTCCGTCTGGGGAGAGCGGGGTGAAATCTTCAATGATCAGGTGACTTACCTGAAAGACTTACGGACGCCGATCAGCTATCAGCTGATCCGCAGCCAGGCGGGAACGGAAGGAAACATGGAGGGCTTTTATCTGCGGGGGATTCAGGGGAGAGACGAATGGCTGTATCGAAATCCTTATCAGCCTGTCCCCATGCTGGATGATGAGATCGCTGTGGCTGCCTGCCTGGATGCGATGGAGGACTATGTGAAGGGAGGAGAAGCCTTCTATTCTCTGGAGGAAGCCTTTCAGGACCACTATGTCTGTCTCCTGATTCAGGAGGCGCAAAGAAGCGGAAAGGCAGTCCGGGCAGAGAGACAGATCTGGCAGCGCGGCTGAGAGATCAGGGATCGAAGATCAGGGATTCTGCAGTGCGTCTGCTGCTGAATCCGCCTGAGATGATTTGGTCATGAGCTAACCCCGATATGGCAAAAGCGCAGGAACGCTTCTTGAGCCAGGGCGCTTTTTGAGTTGATCATGCGGAAAGCCGTGAGGAAGCCTCGGATCAGTATGAGATTTGCCTGAGCCGGCCATGAACTGCATCGCGACCCATGGAAGAAGGGAAAGCCTCGATCAGAATCCTGGCTTCGTTCCATGGAAAGCGAGACCTGTCTCTGCGGCTGGATGAACAGACTGCGTTTATGTGACTGTCCAGGGACTGTGACAGGTATAGGTATAGGTATAGGTATAGGTATAGGTACAGGTACAGGGACTGTGACTGTGACAGGAACAGGAACAGAGAAAGAGGAGGACGTTTTGATGAAGAGAATACTGCCACTGATGATGGTCATGACCTTGCTGTTTTCCTTCACGGGAAGGGCAGCGGAGACGGAAGTGGATTCTGAAGGGGATCTTCTGGAGAGGATCGTTGCGGTCAATGAAAAGCTGCAGGACGAGGATGGAGCGTACGGCTTAGAACTGTATGATGCCGATGGCACTCTGAGATACTATGAGTGGGGGACATCGGATGAATACCTGTACGGTGTTCCGGATGGAGAGGACGGCCCCTGCCTTTACTACTTTCCGGATTTTTACATGGCCGGCATGGGCATATTTGACTTCGGAACGGAGAAGGAAAGCCGGATCATGTATATGAACTGCACCGGGGAGCCCTTGATGACCCGGGAAAGCGGGATTTCCCTGATTCTTAACGAGAGATTGATCTCCGCAGTGGAGAAGGACGGGGAGCTCATAGTTGTGACAAGGAATGATCAGGATTCGGAGAAAGATGGAAACTCCGGATGGACCATTTCGGGGCAGAAAGTTGAGGCTGCCTATCGGCTGGATCCTGATACTCTGCTTTTGCAGGGGTTCAGCTCGTCCACCATTGAGGAGGATGGGACGCTTACGCCAAATGGAAGCAGCCGCTATTTCTACGATGAGAATGATGCGTGTATCCGTGATGTGCTTGAGATCGGGCGGACATCTTATGAGGAGGCTCTGTCCACAGAGGAGGGATCCCGGACCCTCACAGTCATCGTGGACCCGGGGACGGAGTATGAGGAGACGTACAGTGAGACCTTTACGGCAGGTCAACCGGTCTCTCCGGTCCTGCCAGACGGCTATGAATTATATGCGGATGCTGCATGCACAGAGCCCTTTGTCTCTGACGGGACCATGGGAGATCTGAAGATCTTCGCGGGCCCCGCAAAGACCGTGACAGAGTCTGAGAGTGAGAATAAAA
>CADBUA010000038.1 GCA_902797665.1 uncultured Lachnospiraceae bacterium
ACATAGAAGATTCAAAAGACATAAAAGATAAAGATATAGAGGATACAGAGATAGAGAAGGGGCGTTCTGAGGCGGAGAGAGAAGCGGGAGATTTCATAGAGAAAGCCATGCGGGAAGGCGGATATGTCTTTGCCAGTCCCGCCAATATGAAACACTATGCGCTGCCGTCTGCTTTTTCGACCTATCTGAAGTATCTTCAGACCCTGCCGGAGGACGGTGACTGAGCTTGAGAATAGACCGGACCTTTGTGAGAGGAGACAGTAGATCACTGCCGGAATGATCTCCTTGATGCGTGAGAGCTGATCCGGGAAAGATCCCGGCCTTTTTTCAGATCAGAAGAGGGGAAAAGATCACGTAGCTGTCCAGTCCGCTTTGGCCGCCTGCCGCCAGCCGAGGCAGTACAATTCAAAAGCAAAAGCAAAGGCTGGGCGCATTTTCAATGCGGGCGTAGGAGCCTGCGTCTGGCCGAATGCCTGTAGGCGCCTGCGACTGGACTGGACAGGATCACGAAAGGGCATGAGCGTGGATTCCCCGGGATAAGTCCCGGGAGATGGGAAATTCTGATGCCTCCGGGCATGGAAGGATGAAGGATTCCTGTGTCTTTCGTGCTCCACCCATGGAGCGCCATGCATCTGCCGGCGGCGCTTTTTGAAGGAAGACCACCGCCCGGACCGGAAGCTTACGAGAAGGATTTTTGGAGCTGAACGGAGACCGGCAGCGGTCTTTGTCTTTTTGGAGGATTCGGGGCACCCGGATCGGGAATGGATTTGGAGGCGGGATATGGACACGGAGAACAGACAGAGCAGAAATTTCATTGAGCAGATCATCGACGAGGATATCAAAAGCGGGCGCACCAAAGAAGTGATGACGCGCTTTCCGCCGGAGCCGAACGGCTATCTCCATATCGGCCACGCCAAGTCGATCCTCCTGAACTACGGGCTCGCAAAGGAGTATGGCGGCAAATTCAACATGCGCTTTGATGACACGAACCCGACGAAGGAGAAAAGCGAGTTCGTCGAGTCGATCAAGCGGGATGTTCACTGGCTCGGGGCGGACTATGAGGACCGCCTGTTCTTCGCGTCCAACTATTTTGATGAGATGTACGAGGGGGCCGTTCGCCTGATTCAGAAGGGCAAGGCCTATGTCGACGACCTGAGCGCAGAGGAGATCCGCCAGTACCGGGGAACCCTGAAGGAGGCCGGGAAGGAGAGCCCTTACCGGAACCGCTCCATTGAGGAGAACCTGGAACTGTTTGAAAACATGAAGAACGGCTGTTACGAGGACGGCGCAAAGGTTCTGCGCGCGAAGATCGATATGGCCGCCCCGAACATGAACATGCGTGATCCTGTCATCTACCGGATTGCGCATATCAGCCATGAGAACACCGGGGACAAGTGGTGCATTTATCCCATGTATGACTTCGCCCACCCGATCGAGGATGCCATCGAGGGCGTCACCCACTCGATCTGTACACTGGAGTTCGAGGACCACAGACCTCTCTACGACTGGGTGGTCCGGGAGCTGGAGTATCCGCATCCTCCGAGGCAGATCGAGTTCGCCAAGATGTACCTGAACAACATCGTCACCGGCAAGCGCTATATCAAAAAGCTGGTCGAGGATGGCATTGTCGACGGCTGGGATGACCCGCGCCTGGTGTCTATCTCCGGCCTCCGCCGGAGAGGCTTCACACCGGAGTCGATCCAGATGTTTGTCGAGCTCTCAGGGGTCGCAAAATCCCAGTCCTGCAGCGACTATGCCATGCTGGAATACTGCCTGAGGGAAGACCTGAAGCTGAAAAAGCCCCGTGTCATGGCGGTTCTTGATCCTGTGCGCCTCATCATTGACAACTACCTGGAGGGGCAGGTCGAAGAGCTGGATGTGGAGAATAACCTGGAGAATCCAGAGCTTGGCAGCCGGAAAGTGCCCTTCTCCCGGGAGATCTACATTAACAGCGACGACTTTATGGAAGTTCCGGTCAAGGGATACAGGAGACTGTTCCCGGGCAATGAGGTGCGCCTGATGCACGCCTATCTGGTGACCTGCACAGGGCTGGAGAAGGACGAGAACGGAAATCTCATCGCTGTCCACTGCAGCTATGACCCGGAGACCAAGGGCGGGAACGCCCCGGATGGCCGCAAGGTCAAGGGCACCATCCACTGGGTGGCCAGGGACACAGCGATCAAATGCCAGGTCCGTCTCTTTGAGAACCTGGTGGACGAGGAGAAGGGGGTCTACAACCAGGAGACGGGGGAGTTGAACCTGAATCCGAACTCCCTCAGGGTCCTGGACAACTGTTATCTGGAGCCCTCGCTCAAAGGCGCGAAAGCTGGCGATTCCTTCCAGTTCGTCCGGGTGGGATATTTCTGCGTGGATGAGAAGCTCTCCAGTGAGGAAAAGCTGGTCTTCAACCGGATTGTGGAAATGAAGTCCTCCTTTAAGCTGGGAAAGTGAGAAGCGGACTCAGGCCGTGAATATGCGTGTGACTGCATCAGCCAGGATGCTTCCGGGCATCTGCAGTTTCGCCTGACAGCCTCGCCGATCTGAGGGAAGGGCAGGATGCCTGAAAGCACAAAGCAGGGCCAGGAAAGGCAAGAGAGACAGAGAAAGCCTGGAGGGTTGGATGGAACATTTTTATGACTGCCTGACGGATTTTATATTTGTGAAGGATGAACCGCAGCCCTCCGACCTGATTTTTGTTCCGGGCGGGGACTATCCGGAGGCGGCGCTCCATGCGGCAGAACTTTATCATGAGGGCTATGCCACACGGATTCTGCCCAGCGGGCGTTACAGCAAGCTGATCGGACATTTTTCCGGAGATCCCGCCTATGAGACCGAGTGGGACTATCTCCACGCGGTGCTGGCATCAGCGGGGGTCCCGGACTCCGCGATCCTTGAGGAAAAACAGGCGACCTACACCTGGGAGAACGCGATCTATTCCAGAATGCTGGTAGAGAAGCTGAATATCCCGGTGAGAAGGGCCATCCTTTCCTGTCAGGCATTTCACGCGAGGCGATGCCTGATGTACTACAAACAGCAGTTTCCGGAGACGAAGATCCTCGTCTGCCCGGTGGAGACAAAGGGAATTACACGGGAAAACTGGACCCAGGAGCGGCGGACAATCGACGTGGTTCTTGGGGAAGTGGAGCGCTGCGGCTCTCAGTTTCATGAGATCATGGAATATGGATCAGACGTCTGGGAGGGCTTTCAGAGGGTCTGATCCGTCATGCAGGAACTTCAGAACAAAAGGAGGAGCGTATGCCGGGAGCGGTGGTATTGATCTATCATATGGCGGCCCAGCGACAGGCGGCCCTGCAGGGACTTTGCTTTTCGATGGGAATCCGGGCGCTGCCTGTTCCGGATTGGATGGCGCGCTGCTCCATCGGGGCATTGTCCGGTGTGCCGGATCATGCCCAGGATCTTTCAGAGCTTGTGAAAGGTCCGGCAGCGATCGATGAGGAAATGATCGTGATGGCAGGCTTCACAGAGGATCTGTTTAACTCCTTTTTGGCAGAACTCAGGGATATGTCGCTCAGAATTGAGCTCAAGGCGGTGCAGACAGAGACCAATCTGAAGTGGAGTGGAGAGATGCTGCAGGCGGAGCTCAAGCGGGAGCGGGAAATCTTCCGAAAGATGGCAGAAAACAGGCGCTGAAAGTCAGAAAAGAGATTGCAGATGTGAGCCGCAGGCGCCTTCAGGCATTCGGACGGGCGCAGAAGCCAGCGCCCGAATGGAACGTGCGCCTCTCTTTGCTTTTGAGCTGTACTAGTCCGTTCGGCGCAAAACGCGCAAATGGGACCTGACAGTTACAGAAGAGTTGCCCGCGCGTTTACGAATCCGCGAAGGAATGGGCGCGGGCATATAGCGGTGAACGACTTGGCAGATCCGAATGGTTCCCGCTATAAAGCGCAGGGAATAGTGGAAAAGCCAGGATCCGGGGGATAAAGAGAGTGCCTTCAGATCCGAAAGGTCGGTGTGAGACTGACCATTTAGGAGGCAGAATGAAAGACGGGGTTTCTCCTTGTGAGGGAAGGCGGCGGCCTGAAAAGCGGCGTCCGGCAATCCGGCTCATCAAAGGGGACACCCACTTTTTGTTTTCGGGAAGGAGAGCATGGCCTGATCGACAGCCAGAAGCTGCGCATGAGGATGCGATGCCTGAGGCGCGAGAACGCCGAGAGAAGCAGAAACTGAAAGCACCAGAAGTATGGAGGGAAAGCGGGGCTGCCTTGAGAGAAGGCCCCGTGAAAAGCAGATGGTACAATCGCCTGAAAGTGGGGGAAGGAAAAGTTGAACACCAAACAGGGTTTTGACAACAGAAAGTATCTGAAAATCCAGTCGGAGCATATCCGGGAGCGGATCAGAATGTTTGGGGACAAGCTGTACCTGGAGTTTGGGGGGAAGCTGTTTGATGACCTGCATGCCGCTCGGGTGCTTCCTGGTTTTGAGCCGGACAGCAAGCTTCGAATGCTTCTGCAGCTCCAGGACATCGCGGAGCTGATCATCGTCATCTCTGCCGTGGACATTGTAAAAAACAAGATGCGGGAGGATATCGGAATCCCCTACGATGTGGATGTCCTGAGACTGGCCTCCAAGTTTACAAGCAGAGGTCTCTATGTCAGCTCTGTGGTCATCACGCACTATACAGGGCAGGAGGCCGCTACGGCTTTCAAGACCAAGCTGGAGAAGCAGGGCTTCAAGGTCTATCTTCACTACATCATCGAGGGCTATCCTTCCCATGTTGATCATATCCTCAGCCCGGAAGGCTTTGGCAGGAATGACTATGTAGAAACGACACGCCCCCTGGTGGTCGTCACAGCTCCGGGGCCTGGCAGCGGGAAGATGGCCACCTGCCTGTCCCAGCTTTACAATGACAACCTGCGCGGGATCAAGGCTGGCTACGCCAAGTTTGAGACCTTCCCGATCTGGAATCTGTCCCTCAACCATCCTGTCAATCTGGCCTATGAGGCAGCGACTGCGGACCTGAACGATGTCAACATGATTGACCCCTTCCATCTGGAAGCTTACGGGGAGACCACGGTCAACTACAATCGGGACATCGAGATCTTTCCGGTCCTCTCGGCCATGTTTGAGGGGATCTACGGAGAGAGCATTTACAAGTCTCCCACCGATATGGGCGTCAACATGGCAGGGTACTGTATTTTTGACGACGCTGTGGTCATCGAGGCAGCCAAACAGGAGATCGTTCGGCGCTACTATAACACGGTAGACAAGCTGGTGCTGGACCAGGCGAAGGATGAAGAAGTTTACAAAATCCAGCTTCTGATGAAGCAGGCGAATGTCACAAAGGACGACCGGCTTGTGGCGGTAGCGGCGAAGAAGCGGGCTGAGGAGACTGGAGTTCCTGCTGCCGCGATCGAGTTGTCTGACGGCACGATCATCACCTCCAAGACCACCGACTTCCTTGGGGCCTCCGCAGCGCTGCTTCTGAATGCCCTCAAGCACCTCGCCGGGGTTGACCACAGTGTGAAGCTGATCTCACCGGAGGAGCTCGTGCCGATCCAGGATCTGAAAGTTCGTTTCCTTCACGGGAAGAATCCGCGTCTTCACACCGATGAGGTCCTGATTGCCCTGGCTTTGGCTTCCCGGTCGGATCTCAAGGCGAGGGAGTCTTTGGAAATGATCCCCAAACTCCGCGGCTGCCAGGTGCATACAACGGTCATGCTGACCGAAGTGGACCGGCATACCTTCAACCGACTCGGCGTGGACCTGACCTCAGAGCCGATCTCCAACATTCGAAAATGGTGAGAAGGGCAGGCGTTATCGGAGCTATCCCCGCGAGCGTGAGAATCTGCGACTAAACTGGCGCGAGCGGGCATATACCAGTGAAACACTTGGCAAATTCGAATGCTTCCCGGTATAAAGAGAAAGGCCCGGAGGACTTCAGGCAGTCAGAAGGGATGGAAGGGTAAGATCCTGAGAAATGACAGAAAACAGAAAGAAATGACAGAGGACAAAGAGAGGGGCAGCTGAGCTGCCCCTCTCTTTGTTCTCATGCCCAATCAGAAATATGCCATGCTGCGCTACAACATTTGGATATATAATGCTGCGGTGTGCAATGTTCTGAATGAATCATCAGCATTTCAATGAGTTATATGATGCTTAATCAATACAGGATACAATAAGATGC
>CADBUA010000039.1 GCA_902797665.1 uncultured Lachnospiraceae bacterium
CTGTCTGCATGGATGCTGTTGCTGATCGCGTGGGTCAGGTCCTCGGCATCACTGGCCTCCTCATAAGAGCCCACATTGGAATAACAGATCTGGCCAAGGCGAATCCCATCCTCCATCAACAGATGGCTCCCTGACGCATAGATCGAAGAATAGGTCTCCGCTTCCGGGAGTTTTATACGAAAGACAGCCTCATACTTTCCGCTTCCCTCCGCGAAATGTCTGTCGATCATTAAGAGCCTTGGGAGATCCTCCGGATGGACATACCGATACTGATCATTCTCCATCGTCTCATAGGCCTTAGCGGGATTCTCAAAGCCAAACATCTTGCAGAAGCCCATAGAGAGCGCAACAGGAAGGACCTGTTTATCAAGAAACTGGTAGACAGCAAAGGGGATTTCCATGCTCTCAATTAATTCAAGCTTTTCTGTGGAGTAGCTAAAACGTCTCATTGTTCTCCCTCAGGAAATGAATCCTCTGAATCCTTTCCATTACACTATGCACGATAATGATATTATATATTAATTCCTTTATGGATTTATGATATAATGATATTATGGCACTATGGCATTATAGTATTATGGTATCCCATTATTGAATTACTTTACCATTTAATCATTGAATTATTTGATTATTTAGCCATACAACCATGTTCCTTTATAGCTGATTATAATATATGCATTTACGCATTCTTATTCTCATACACATACTCATACGCATACGCATACACAAATATATACATATACATTTGCATATACATATAAGTGTGCAAATGTACATCCACGTATATACGCATGCATGTGTATGCGTATATACGTGGATATAAATGTGCAGCAGTCTTCACACAGGTCAGCAGCCCGCCAGAGTCCGGCTCATCCAACTTCAAGGAACCGCGATGTCTCGCCTTCTCTGCACATCTGCAGAAGATCAGAAGACATCGCAGTCTCCCTTGGCTCTTCACATACTGCCCTCAGGTCTTCCTTCTCTCGATCCCCATTTTCTTGTAGTATTCATCCTTCGCCTCATACATCCGTTCATCGGAGATCTGAATCAGCTCCGTCAGGTTGGCAGAGGGAAGATCCTGACTGGCAGCGTAGCCGCACGACACAGCGAGCGTTCTGATCCGTTCTCCTTCCCACTCCGCCACTGTCTGTTCGAATTCCTGCCGCAGCACGTTCAACTGTTCCTTGCTGACGTGAAGCATGGCGGAAAACTCATCTCCGCCGATCCGAAAGATCTTTCCATATGGGCTGAAGATCTTCCGCATGCAGTCAGCCGTACCGCGGATCAGCTCATCTCCAGCCGCATGGCCAATGGTGTCATTCGCGGTCTTGAGCCCGTTGATATCCACCGTAATGTAGACAAAGTTCTCTTCCAGATCCTGCTGTGAAAGACCTGCTTTCTCTTCCTCAAAAGCCCTGCGGTTTAAAAGCTGTGTTGACTGATCCCGGAAGGAAGCGTTGGTCAGGGCAATGGTGCGCATCGCAATAATCCTGAGGGTGAGGATGATGATCACCATCACAAAGATACAGAGCACGATGTTCAGAAGGATCACGTTAAAATATTCCCCTCGCGCCACATTTCCGTCGCTCTCCACCACCAGAAACCAGTCCAGCTTCTCCAGGTACTTGCTCACGGCAATCTGTCCACCCTTAAGTTCATGATAGATGTAGTCGCCTCCGGCACTGAAGTTCAGATTCTTTTCGTATTCTCTCAGAACGTTCTGATCCTCGGTGGCGATCTGAACCAGGCCAGACTGGTCAAGCAGAAGGATCTTCACTCCGTGTTCCTTTTCCAGGCTATGCACCAGACCGTAGGTCTGGTCCATGTGCATGCCGACCCCGCAGACTCCCAGGAAAGATCCATCCAGATCCTGAATGGCCGCATCCACAAAAACTGTCCAGGTATCGTGACTCTGTTCATCAACACCGACATCCAGGTCATAATCAACATGCTTTTCCATGAAGTCTTTGTACCAGTAATCGTACTCGTCCCGCTCCGGATCAATAATCTTGCTCACACCGTCGAAATTGTAATACCTGCGGCTGCCATCGGAGATCACGTAGACCGATTCGTAGGTGAAAGCGTCATGGATCGTGGCAAGATACTCCTGGATCGCGCTGGTATTCTCCTCCTCCGCATCGCGCTCTTTTCTCAAAGCATCAATCAGAAAGGTGTTCTTGGACATGGTCAGGCTGACCGTCACCGGCTCACTGAGCTCACTGCTGATCGTATCATAGATGCGGGCGGCCATCATTTTGCTGAGTTCCCTGGTGTTGCGCTGACTCATAATTGCAAGGGACCAGAGTGAGACAAAAGTTGACAGGATGAAACTGACCATCACGATCAGAAATGTCAGGCGTGTGACATTGTTTTTCGAGAACATCATATGGTTTTTCATGCTTTTCTTCCCTTTTCTTCCCTTTCCTTGAATCAACGCTCCTGTCAAAAGGCTTTCATCACACGAAAGATCCATGACGATTGCCCGAAACGCCCCCTCAGGATTGTTTCTGTTCCTCCTGGACCTGTTCTCTATCTGCCCTTTTATCTGTCCTTCTATC
>CADBUA010000040.1 GCA_902797665.1 uncultured Lachnospiraceae bacterium
ATGTATAAATGATGTATATAATAAAAAACGGGCAGAGCCCGTTTTTTATTTTCTCATCGAAATGAGGAGTATTATGGGGGTGAATCAGTTCAAGGATCATTCAGCAGGACTTATAGATCCAGGGATCTGTTTTGTATCGGCCAGATATACATGTGAGGATGAGTCATTGGCGTGAATGGGCATTCCTCAGGATGAAACCTGGCAGATCCTGAGGTCTCCGGGGATACATTCCCATTTCAGGCGGATGCGATCCGCTCAGACAAAGATCCTGTCCGGAAAGTCCTGATCGTTCTGAGAGGGACAGATCCTGATCTGGATCCCAGATCAGGAGGAGAATTGTCCGATCTCTGATTTCAGGTCAGTATCCCAGGGTCTCGCCAATGAGGATGACTTTGATTCTTCCCTTGGGGCCGCCGCTGTTCCGTCTGGTGATCACGATCTGATTGCAGATCGAGTTCGGGGAGAGACAGTCCTCACATTTCCCGGTCTTTGTGCAGGGATTTCCCCTGTTCAGACGGACATTGTTGATCGGAGAAGCTATATTGCGGGCTCTCTTGATTGCGGAGGAAAGATCAGGGGCTACTTTGTTCATGCCGCAGATGACGAAAACGTGGGAAGGTCCGATGATCAGACATGCCACGCGGTTTCCGTTTCCGTCGATGTTGACCAGCTGTCCGTCCATCGAGATGGCATTGGCGCTCATGAGGAAGTAGTCTGCCATTGTCTGTTCAGCATAGAGTTTCCGTCTCTCTTCCGGGGTTGAGGCGGTGTTCCGGTCAATGAAGTTGAGATCCTTTGAGTTCCGGATGGCCTCCCCAAGCCCCATCTCTTCGATGGTCATCGTTCCACCCCAGGTGACAGCGGATCCCGCCGGAATCTCAGAGAGGATGGCTTCCTTCGCCTCAGCAGCGGTTTCATAGTAGACAGCATCCATGCCGCGCGCGTTCAGCTTTGCGATGAGGGTCTCTGACAGAAGTTTGTAAGTATCGGTCTGAAAGCTCATAGGGTTCTCCTTTTTATCATTAAGACATTCGGATATTCAGATATTAAATATATAATGTAATATATTATATATTGTATATCAAGAAACATAGAACATAAAGATAAAATATTCTCAATAGTTACAGAAACAAAGCAATTAATGAATGATATTATTTAAGTACAAAAAGGAAAGAATATCACAAAAATATATAGAATATAAAACGAATACTGATTATAAAGTAAATATAATCTTTAAACTTTTAAAATTCTAAAACAATAATATACAAATACAAAAAATAGAAAATACAACTAAAAGTATAAGGACTTCTACAACTATCTTCCGCCGTCTCCCGGTTTTCTCCTCTCTCTGCTTTCCCAGGTGTTCTGTCAGATCTCACAGATGAAGCTCGGATGGTGGAAGGACAGTTCAAAGAGGGGCTCTTTGGAGAGACTTCCCGTCTCGGGATCCCGGGACAGGAAGACAATGTTATCGCTGTCCTGGTTGGCGATCCCAAGTACGCGGTCCTGATCCAGCAGAGTGAAGTGCCTGGGTGTTTTTCCATGGGCAGAGAACTGCTCCGGTGCTGTGAAGACATCCGTGGGGATGGAAAGCTTCGGGATCTCCCCGGAGTAGAGGAGATCTGAGACACTGTCCTGAAGGTGATGGGCATTCGGACCTGGGGTGCCGAGCCTGAGCACGGAGGCGTTGAGTCCCATCCGGGTCAGGTCACTGGCCGGGACCGGCATTCCATAGCGGTCCAGGAAGAAATGGGAAATGGAATTCTGCCCGCGGTTGGCCGTATAAAGGTGCCTGAAGCCTTTGTCCGCCTGAAGGGTGCATCCGGTATTGCAGATATCGGATCCGGACGGGAGGGTGGAAAAGTTCGAGAGAATCTTCATCCTGCTGGGATCCTGGATGTCGATGGTGTAAAGTCTGCAGCTGTACTCGGTGACCGCGTAGAGAAGCTGGGCTTTCTGATTGAGCAGGATATGGCGGGGACCGCTTCCAAGCGGGAGGGTGACATGGCCGCACTCCCGGATGCTGCCGGCAGCCTCATAACAGAAAATCGTGTCCAGTTCGATGTTGACGGCATAAAATTTTCCAGAGTCATAGAGTACACTGTGACAGCGGGACTGTCTGGGAGTCCCGTCACTCTGGTATTCCTGGAAGAGAATCTCAAGAAAGGTCCCGTCCTTCCTGTAGCCTGCCACAAAGAAGTAGCCATCTGCCCAGCAGGCTCCGGAAAGAAGACTCTGCTTCGGATCGAGGGCGAGATGGCAGAGTGCCTTCCCCGGAATACGCAGGCTATCCACTGGATTCCAGAAATCTCCCTCCCCTTTCAGATAGGAGCGCACATAGCAGCCTTCTTCATCAGATCCCACTGTAAAGAACAGGTTGCCATCCAGGGCGATCCAGGTCGGTTCCCCTTCCTTCGCCTCCCAGAGCAGAGTCTGATCCTCATACAGTCTGATATTGGATTTGCTGTCTCCAGTCCCTGATATGAAATATTTCATTAAAAACCTCCCAGAGTCTTTTTTCTCATTATAGAGTTCAGGGAAAGAAAAGTCACCTGACCTTGGTGTTACCCCAGGAAAAACAAAGAGACTGGTAAATTTTCTTAGCCGCGAGTATACGCGCCTTTTGGAAACATCTTTCGATGTCTTGGGAGCTCCTGATCTCCTCCCTTCCGGCCAGGAGGACTCCTTCTCTCTTCCCTTCCTTCTTGCCGTTCTCTCTTCTCTTCTTTCTTCTCTCCCCTGCTTCCTTCCCTTCCCTTTCCCTCTCTTCTCTCCCCCTCCCTCACTTTGCCTTCTATCTCTATCTCATCCTCTATCTCCTCCCCTCTTTACGCTCACCGAAAGGAATCAGCCTGCTCTTAGGATTTTGAAGCATGATTCTTGCAAGCGGGGTTCGGCAGGGGTAAGATTCTGGGAAAAAGCAGATTTCACGAAAGGAGCAGCATGAGCTTAAAAGAGAAAAAGCCCAGGACTTTGCTGGACGATATAGATGCTGGGGAGGATCAGGAGAAAGACCTTTCCCAGACAGACGCCCCTTCTCCTCTTGGGGGAAGCGACTTGAAGGAGCGATCCTTTGGCGAAGGGAAGCGTTTTCGGGACAGGATTCCGATCAATCATCAGTATACGGTGATCTCCTTCTACGTGATCGTCACCGTCCTTCTCATCTTCATTCTGGTGAGAATCGGGACCAACCTCGATCACATCGCCCTTTGGGTTGGAACAGGTCTGAAATTTCTGAGGGTCATCTTTGTGCCTCTGGGGCTGGGATATGCCATTGCCTATCTGCTGGCTCCCTCTGTGAACTTTCACAAGCGGCAGCTGGAGAAGATGTCCTTTTATCAGAAGAGGGGGAAAAATGCCCTGGGGATCTCCATTGCCATTACCTATATCGTGGCTGCTCTTCTCATCATTCTGTTTATGACATTTCTGATCTCCGCCTTCCTGCATGAGGTGACGATGGTCAGTTTTGACACAGTGACGCAGTTTCTGAATGGGATGTCCGCATCTCTGAATAACGTGTATTCTCAGCTGCAGAACTGGCTCACACAGATGAATATCTCCTCAGACGCCCTCAACAACGTGGCTGAGACCATTTCTACCTGGGTCGGTGGTCTGGCGTCCACCGCGGGAGCTTCCATGAGCACTGCGCTGACCCACATCACAGGATATCTTGCCAATGGGCTTTTTGCTCTGGTTTTCTCGATCTACTTCCTGTCAGATGAGGCAGGTTTAAAACGATACTGGAGAAAGGTTGTGAAGGCAGTTCTTGGAAGGCGAGGATACAAGGTCCTCATGACGGCGATCCGAGATGCGGACAATGTCTTTTCCGGCTATATCCGTGGACAGCTTCTGGACGCCATCTTTATGGCAGTGGTGGTGAGCATTGCCCTCCTTCTGATCGACGTGAAGTTCGCTGTCATCATCGGCTTGCTCACCGGGATCGGCAACCTGATCCCCTATGTAGGGCCTGTGGTTGGGTATGGATTCACCGCCGCGGTCTGCCTTCTGAGTCAGGACTACAGGAAGCTGATCATCGCGATTGTTGTTCTCTTTATCATTCAGACCATCGATGGGAATGTCATCAATCCAAAGTTCCTGAGCCACGCCATCAAGGTCCACCCGGTGCTGGTGATTGTTTCCCTCCTGATCGGGAGCGCAGTCGGAGGTTTTGGAGGGATGATCCTGGCGGTACCTCTGGCAGCTCTTCTGAAGACCTGGTTTGACCGCGGCATCGCGTCACTTTCCGAAAAGCGTCTGGGACCTGAGGAAGATTGACGCTGAATGCAAGAGAACTTATGATACGAAAGCGGGATTATTCGCAGAGATTTATACCGGGAGCCATTCGGATCTGCCGGGCACGTGAGCGGGATCTACCAGCTTGCGGCAGTTATTCTGGATAATCCAGGGCTCGCGGGTAAAAGGGAAGCTGATGATCATTTGAATGGGGATCAGATGGCCCCAGATCTGGACGACAGTTATTCTTAGTCAGAGATTTCAGGAGGAGAAAACAGATGGAGCGGTATTCAGAGGGAACCAGATGCGTGCAGGCGGGTTACCGGCCGGGGAACGGCGAGCCGAGGCAGGTGCCGATCATCCAGTCTACGACTTTCAAGTACGATACAAGCGAGGCGATGGGCAGGCTTTTTGATCTGGAGGACTCTGGATATTTTTATACCAGGCTGCAGAATCCGACCAATGACATGGTGGCGGCGAAGATCGCTTCCCTGGAAGGCGGGACAGCTGGCATGCTGACCTCCTCCGGCCAGGCGGCCAACTTCTTCGCGATGTTCAACATTTGTGAGTGCGGTGGACATATCGTTGCATCCTCCTCCATCTATGGCGGCACATTCAATCTGATCGCGGTGACAATGGCCAAGATGGGGATTCAGGCCACCTTTGTCTCACCGGACTGCACGGAGGAAGAACTGGATGCGGCCTTCACCAGGGACACAAAGCTTGTGTTCGGTGAATCCATCGCCAATCCGGCCCTGACTGTTCTCGATATCGAGAAGTTTGCCAGGGCAGCCCACAAGCACGGGGTTCCATTGATCGTCGACAACACCTTCCCGACTCCGGTCAATCTTCGCCCGATCGAATGGGGAGCGGATATCGTGACGCATTCGACCACCAAATATATGGATGGCCACGGCGCAGCTGTTGGCGGGGCTATCGTGGATTCCGGTAAATTTGACTGGATGGCCCACGCGGACAAGTTTCCAGGGCTCTGCCAGCCGGATGACTCATATCATGGGATCATCTATGCCGAAAAGTTCGGAAAAGAAGGTGCTTTCATCACCAAGGCGACTTCTCAGCTGATGCGTGATTTTGGATCGATCCAGTCCCCGCAGAATGCGTTTATCCTGAATCTGGGGCTGGAGTCTTTACATGTTCGTATGCCGCGCCATGTGGAGAACGGGCAGGCTGTGGCAGAGTTTCTGGCTGCCCATCCGAAGGTGGAGTGCGTGCACTACTCCGGCCTGAAGGGAGATCCCTACTATGAGATCGCTCAGAAGTACATGCCGAAGGGCGGATGCGGTGTCGTCTCCTTTGAACTGAAGGGCGGCCGCCAGGCGGCGGAAGCATTCATGAAGGAACTGAAGCTCGCGGCGATAGAGACTCATGTCGCGGACGCGAGGACCTGCTGCCTGAACCCGGCGACCTCCACGCACCGGCAGATGAATGATGAGCAGCTGAAGGCAGCAGGAGTCCCGGCCGGACTGGTCCGGATGTCCTGCGGTCTGGAGGACAAGGAAGACCTCATCGCTGATCTCTCCCAGGCACTTGACGCGATCAAATGATCGAATCCATAGATC
>CADBUA010000041.1 GCA_902797665.1 uncultured Lachnospiraceae bacterium
AAGCAGGATCAGGACGCATGTCAAGGCGCAGATCTGAGCATAGATTCGGATCTGAACATAGAAAAAGGGCGACTGTCCAGTCCGCTTTTTTTAGCTGCTGCGCAAAGCGTGGGAATACAGAGAAAAACAGGGATCGCAGGGATTACAGGGATCACAGGGATCGCGGGGATCGGAACAGCTACAGGAAACAAGCCTTCTCGAGGGACCTCCGGCTGATTCCAGCTTTCGGACTGGTTCTCGCCCTCAGCCTGCTTCTCTTCTCTCTGATTCGGGACAGATCCCTTCCGGGAGCGCGGAAGGGAGGCGGCAGTGCCGCCGTCCGGGCAGAGCTCCTTGCAAAGCAGTATGACTACGACGGGGCACTCGCAGTCCTTCAGGCGGAGCCGGGATTCTCTGAATCTTCTTCGATGAGGCGCCTGGCAGAACGGATTCAGAGGGAGAAGGAGTCCTGTGTCCCCTATCCGCCGGACCAGGTCCCACATATCTTTTTTCATACCCTGATTGTGGACACAGATCTGGCTTTCGATGGAGATTCGAAGCAGGACGGTTACAACCAGGTGATGACAACCATTCCGGAGTGCAGATCGATCCTGGAGGAGCTTTACCAGAGGGGCTATGTGCTTGTCAGCCTGCATGATCTCTGTGAGCCTGCGCAGGATGGAACGGTGAGACTGAAGGAACTCCTCCTTCCAGAAGGAAAGACCCCGATTGTTCTGTCCCAGGACGATGTGAGCTACTATCACTATATGGAGGGAGACGGGTTTGCCCGGAAGCTTTTTGTAAACAGCGATGGAAAGGTCAAAAACCTCTACCTGGACGCGAAGGGGCAGACTCTGACGGGAGACTATGACCTTGTTCCGCTGCTTGACTCCTTTGTCGAAAAACACCCGGATTTCTCCTACCACGGGCACAAGGGGATTTTGGCTCTGACTGGCTATGAAGGGGTGCTGGGCTACCGCACGGATGAAGTCTACCTGACACGGGAGCAAGACCGGGTGACAGCGTATCAGCAGCAGTTCTTTGATACCCATCCGGACTTTGACTGGCAGAAGGAGCTGGAGGAGGCATCCCAGACCGCCTCCGCCATGCGGGAGAACGGCTGGGAGTTTGCCTCCCACACCTGGGGGCATATCAACCCTGAGCGCGCGGGTCTGGAAGGGCTCAGGAGGGATACCCAGCGCTGGAAGACTTATGTCGCCCCAATCGTGGGGGAGACGGATGTCATGATCTTTGCCTTTGGGGCGGACATTGGCGGGTATATGCCCTACACGCACGATAACGAGCTCTTCAATGAGCTGAAGAGCCAGGGTTTCTCCATCTTCTGCGGGGTGGACGCCTCCGTTCCATACTGGGTACAGGTTGGATCTGATTTTTTCCGGCAGGCTCGAAGAAACCTCGACGGCTATCGCATGTACTACAACCCGGAACTGGTCTCGGACCTATTTGACGCGCGCAGCGTCTTTGACAAATCCCGGCCGCTTCCGGTGCCGGAGATGTGAAGCGGGAAGATCAGAAGAGAAAAGAAATGTGGGAAGACAAATAGGGCAGAAAGAAAGCATTTCCCCTCTCGATGTTTATGTTCTTTTCTGCTTCCGGTAGGCGGTGGGGAGCACGCCGAACGCGTCCTTGAAGACCTGGGAGAAGCGGCTCTGGCTCTGATATCCTACGGCCCGGGCGATCTGCTCGCAGCTGTCCGTGCTGTTCAGGAGAAGACTTTGGGCTTTCTCCATCCGGTGCTTCCGCATGTGGGCTGACAGAGAGGTTCCGTAGACCTTTTTGAAGGTCTCCTTCAGCGTGGTTGTATTGATATGGAACATCTGCGCCAGGGCATCGATGGTGAGCTTTGCGTCAAGGTGGGTGCTGATGTAGTCGTGGACTTCCTTCACGGCCTCCACAGCATCTTCCTTGCTGGCGCTCCTGGGGCAGGTGATGTCCATCGCGTTCTCCAAAGCCTCGTGAAGCAGGATGGTGAGTCGGGTGTCTGCGGCTTGATAGAAAGCGGTGTCCCCGTCTTCCTGACATTCCAGAAGCCCTGAAGAGAGCAGGGCATTCAGGCGCATGGAGAGGACGCCTTTCGATTGATCCGTTTGATCTGATTGATCTGTCAGCTCTATGAGCTCATCCAGGCTCCTTCTTTCATGGCAGAGCACCCAGAAGATCTTCAGGGAACTTTTATCTCCAAGCTGGCGGAACAGAGAGGCCGCGTGGGTAAATCTGTCCTCCTTCTGGTGTGGAATCACTTCGGGACTTTTTCTCATCTCAAGGCGCTGTGCTTCACATTTCATGTCCTTCTCCATTTTTGAAAGTCTGATGTTCTCTCAGCTGTCGTTCAGGTTCTTTCCTGGGAATTTCCTCTGATTTTATACCGGGAACCATTCGAATTTGCCAGGTGTTTCACCGGTATATGCCCGCTCGCGCCAGTTTTGTCGCACATTCTCACGCTCGCGGGTATAACGCGCGGCCAGGAGGATTTCCCCTGTAAAGTCTCAGGCCGCGGTATTCTGGAAGATCTACGGATTTGCCCGCGGCAGATCCATAGCTTCTCCAGTCTATCACAGATCCGGCTGAGACCGGAGCGCCTGCCTCCCATTTTGTCCTTTTTGGAAACTGTTTTCTCTGTTTTGGAAGGAACTGCCTGGGAGCCATTTACCCCGGAATTTTCGGGTGCTATGATGATCAGCAGCAAAGATCGGGAGAGCGCTTTTTGCTGAAAATGATGCTTTTCCGAATGCGTCTTTTCTGGACTTTCGTCATAGTCTTTCTATACGAAAGCTTTGGCAAGAGAGAAAACGGCTCTTCATGGACGACAGCCCGGAAGAGACTCTGAGAGGAGAGGTGATTTCATGGAAAAGGAACAAAAGATCAAACTGGCGCGGATTCTGATCACGGCGGGGATGATGCTGACTTTGCATTTTCTGCCCGTTTCCGGAATTCTGCGTTTTTGCCTTTATCTGGCAGTTTACCTTCTGATTGGGTATGACATCCTCCTGGAGGCCTGGGAGGGGATCCAGGAGAAGGATCCATTTGACGAGGACTTCCTGATGACGGTGGCCACCATCGGGGCTTTCGCCCTGGCGGTCTATCAGAGGAGCGGGGATTACAATGAAGCCATCGCGGTCATGCTCTTCTTCCAGATCGGGGAGTTCTTCGAAGACTACGCGGTCGATAAGAGCAGGGACAACATCACTGAGCTCATGGACATCCGTCCGGACTACGCGAACGTGGAGAAGGACGGGAGACTCGTCAAAACTGCCCCGGATGAGGTGCCTGCAGGGTCGATCATCACGGTTCTTCCGGGAGAGAAGATCCCGATTGACGGGCAGGTGGTGGAGGGCAGTTCCAGCCTCAACACGGCGGCTTTGACCGGGGAGAGCCTTCCGAAGGATGTCTCGGAGGGATCGGATGTGGTTTCCGGCTGCATCAACCTGTCAGGTGTCCTGAAGATCCGTACCAGCAAGGCCTTTGGGGAGTCCACGGTCTCGAAGATCCTGGATCTGGTGGAGAACGCGGGGGAGAGGAAATCGAAATCCGAGAACTTTATTACAAAGTTCGCTCATGTGTATACTCCCATTGTGTGCTTCTCCGCTCTGCTTCTGGCCCTGCTGCCGCCGCTGGTCCGGATGACGGCGCTGGGGCTTTCCCCAGATTTTTCAGTCTGGCTTTACCGGGCGCTGACCTTCCTCGTCATCAGCTGCCCCTGCGCACTGGTGGTCTCCATCCCGCTGTCCTTTTTTGCCGGCATCGGCGGTGCCAGCCATTCCGGGATCCTGATCAAAGGTTCCAACTACATGGAAACCCTTTCCAGGACTTCCACAGTGGTATTTGACAAGACCGGGACCCTGACGAAGGGGGTATTTGAGGTATCGGATGTGCACCACAGCCCCATGGAGGCGGAAAAACTCCTGGAGCTTGCAGCTCTGGCCGAGAGCTTTTCCACACACCCGATCTCTCTCTCCATTCAGAGAGCCTGCAAAAAGGAGATTGATCGGGACCGTGTCTCAGATGTGCAGGAGACAGCCGGCTCCGGTGTTCTGGCCAGGGTGGATGGGATCCCGGTCGCAGTCGGCAATGACAAGCTGATGCGGGAGCTGAATATCCCCTTCGTGCCCTGCTCAGGCAGCGGGACGATCATCCACATGGCGGTGGATGGGGCTTACGCCGGGCACATCGTGATCACAGACCTTATGAAGCCAAACGCCGCGGCAGCAGTCAGCGCCCTCAGAAGCGGTGGCGTGAAGAAGACGGTCATGCTGACCGGGGACGCGGCGTCCACTGCTCAGAAGGTGGCTGAGGAGCTCGGAATCAGAGAGGTACACAGCGAACTTCTTCCCGCCGACAAGGTAGAGATCGTGGAACAGCTCCTGAAGGAGCAGAGCCCGAAGGAGAAGCTGGCCTTTGTCGGAGACGGAATCAATGATGCGCCGGTTCTGGCACGGGCTGACATCGGCATCGCCATGGGAGCGCTTGGCTCGGATGCCGCCATTGAGGCGGCAGATGTGGTGCTGATGGACGATGATCCGCTGAAGATCGCCAAGGCCGTCCGGATCTCTAAGAAATGCCTGCGGATTGTCTATGAGAACATCGTCTTCGCCATCGCGGTCAAGCTGCTCTGCCTTGTTCTCGGCGCTCTGGGGATTGCGAACATGTGGGCAGCAGTCTTTGCTGACGTGGGTGTCATGGTCATTGCCGTGCTCAACGCGATCCGGGCATTGTCTGTGAAGGATTTATGAGATTCTGAAGGAATGGATGGAGAGAAGCCTGCGAGGATATGAAAACAGGACGCAAGTCATGAGAATGTGAAATTGAGCTGAATGCATGTACGTATATGGCTACAAACACAATCGTTAGAGCAAATATAAGTGTAAATATAATTATAGGTAATATTTTAAGTGACAAAAATGAAATCGATATCAGAATAAGTGGATATACTGGCAAATGATAGAGGGATAAGCAAATAAAAAGCAAGTAAATAGATAAGTAGATAAATAGATAGGCAAATATATAACAGATACACAGAAAGACATGAAATGACTGATGTGACTGTTTCATGACGATTGAGCCGGTTTTGGGAAGCGCTCCTTTGGAGATTGCTTTCACGAAGCCGGCTTTTTTGGAGCTTATGCATAGCGCTGGCCTGTCCCCTCATTGCCTAAAGTTTCCTGCCGGCGCTATAATGGTCCCCGGTTCTGCGATATTTCTTAGTGAGGGGGTTGTGTATGACTGAAGTGAGAGAGAATAAGATGGGAGTTCTGCCGGTGAAGCGTCTGATTGTCAGCATGTCGCTTCCGATGATGGTGTCGATGCTGGTGCAGGCTCTCTATAACATCGTGGACAGCATCTTTGTCTCACAGATTTCAGAATCGGCGCTCACCGCCGTTACGCTGGCGTTCCCGCTCCAGAACCTGATGATCGCGGTGGCTACGGGAACAGGCGTCGGTGTCAATGCCATGCTCTCAAAGTCCCTGGGGGAGAAGCGGACCGACCTGTCCGACTCAGCCGCCAACACAAGCCTCCTGCTGGCCTTTCTGAGCTCCATGGCTTTTGTTCTCATCGGAATCTTTGGCTCCGGAGCTTTCATTCGGACGCAGACCAGCAACCCGGAAATCATCGAGTATGGGTCCACCTACCTGACGATTGTAAGCTGTCTGTCCATTGGCCTTTTCTTTCAGGTCGCCCTTGAAAGGCTTCTGCAATCCACCGGACAGACCATCTATTCCATGGTAACCCAGCTGACCGGTGCGGTCTTCAACATTATTTTTGACCCGATTCTGATCTTCGGCCTTGGCTTTTTTCCGAAAATGGGCGTATCCGGAGCGGCTCTGGCCACGGTTCTCGGTCAGATGCTGGCAGCTGTCCTGGGAGTTGTGCTCAACCTGAAAAAGAACACGGAAATCCATTTCAGCATGAGCGGAATCCTTCATCCCCGGCAGGCGACCATCCGCCGGATCTACGTGGTCGGTGTCCCTTCGATCGCGATGGTGTCCATTGGATCTCTCATGAGCTACACGATGAACCTGATCCTGATCTCCTTCTCAGAGACTGCGGCTGCCGTCTTCGGTGCCTATTTCAAGCTTCAGAGCTTCTTCTTTATGCCAGTGTTCGGCCTGAACAACGGCTTGATCCCTGTGCTCGCCTACAATTACGGCGCCCAGGAGAGGGCGCGCATTGATGAGGCCCTGAGCTTTTCGGTCCGCCTGGCCATCGCAATCATGCTGGTCGGGACATTCACCTTTGAAGTCTTTCCCACTCAGCTCCTGGGACTTTTCAATGCATCGGAGAACATGCGGGCGATCGGCATCACGGCGCTTCGGATCATCGGAATCCATTTCCCGCTGGCTGGCGCCTGCATCACCCTGGGATCTGTGTTTCAGGCCTTTGCCAGGAGCATTTATTCGCTGATCATCTCCATCGCCCGCCAGCTGCTTGTCCTGATCCCGGTGGCATGGCTTCTGGGAAGGATCTTTGGCACGGTCAGCGCGGTCTGGTGGGCTTTCCCCATCGCGGAGACTGTGTCATTGCTGCTCTCCATCCTCTTTTTCCGGAAGGTATATCGGGAGGTTGTGGAGAAACTGTGAGGGGGTGCGTCATCACTTTCGGAGATCAGCCATGCTGCATAGGATCAGTTTATATTCTGTAACTGTCCAGTCGCAGGCGCCTGATAAGCAGGCTTTTATGGATGAAGAGGAGATACAACATGAAGTTTTCAGATATGCCCTATCAGCGCGTTGACCTGGAGGCGGTGCGGACCAGCTTCCGGGATCTCACAGAGCGGATGGAAAAGGCAGGATCCGGGGCGGAGCAGTTCGCCATTCACCAGGAATACTATGCATTTTTCGGACATGTCATGACGGAGGCCACTCTGGCGGGAATCCGGCATGACATCGATATGTCTGACCCCTTCTACACCGAGGAGCAGCAGTTTTACGATGAGATCATGCCGGAGGTCACACACCTGAACGTGATCTACAACAGAAAGCTTCTGAACTCCCCCTATCGTCCATATCTGGAGGAGAAGATCGGGAAACCGGCATTCAAAAACATCGAAATTCAGGAGAAATCTGTCGACGAGGTCATTCTTCCTCTGATGCAGGAGGAAAACCGTCTGAAGGAGCGCTACAATCAGCTCCTCTCTTCCGCCAGGATCGACTGGCATGGGGAGAGCCTCAATCTCTCCCTGATGAATCCCTATCTCCAGGACAAAGACCGGCAAGTCCGGGTCGAGGCCTATGAGAAGTTCTTTGCTTTTTTCTCGGAGAATCAGGAAGAGCTTGATGAGATCTACGACAGGCTGGTGAAGAATCGTACAGCCCAGGCCGCGAAACTTGGCTATGAGAACTTCCTTCCACTGGGTGATTTCCGCATGAATCGGAACTGCTACGGGCGGGAGGAGATGCGCGCCTTCCGGGAGCAGGTGAAGCGGGACTTTGTGCCGTTTGCTGAGAAGCTCCATGAGAGGAGACGACAGAGACTGGGACTTAAGAGGCTCCATTTTGAGGATGAAAAGATCTACTTTCCGGATGGAAACCCCGCCCCGGTTCTCTCCCCGGAGGGGATTCTGGATGCCGGGAAAAAGATGTACGGGGAGCTTTCCCCCGAGACGTGGGAATTCATGGACTTCATGACCGAGAATGAGCTTTTCGATGTCCAGGGACGGAAAAATAAGAAGACTGGGGGCTACATGACCTACCTTCAGGACTTCAAATCCCCCTTCATCTTTGCCAATTTCAATGGCACACAGGGGGATGTCGATGTGATCACCCATGAGTGCGGGCATGCCTTCCAGGGCTATCTGAGCGGCAAGGATCCGATTCTGGAGCATGGGGATATCACCATGGAGACCGCCGAGACCCATTCCATGTCCATGGAGTTCTTCACGGAGCCCTGGATGAAGCTTTTCTTCGGGGCCCGCAGCCAGGACTATGTGGACATGCACTTCGAGGACAGCTGCATTTTCATCCCCTATGGGACCATGGTGGATGAATTTCAGGAGATCGTCTACCAGAATCCGGGTCTCTCCCCGAAGGAGCGGAGACAGGTCTGGCGGGAGCTTGAGCGGGTCTACAAGCCGCATCTGGACTATTCCGGGAATGAGTACCTGGAAAGCGGCGGCTTCTGGCAGAGACAGCATCACATTTATGAGTTCCCCTTCTACTACCTTGACTATGCGATTGCCCAGACGGATGCGCTTCAGTACAAGGTCTGGATGGACAGAGACTACCAGGCAGCCTGGGAGAGCTACCTCCATCTCTGCCGCCTCTCCGCAAAGGACTTCTATACCGGACTCCTGCCACAGGTCTCCCTGAGAAGTCCCTTTGAGGACGGCTGTCTCCGGGATGTGGTCAGAGAGCTCTCCAGGAAGCTATGCCTTCCGGAGTGAGACATATTGAAACTGATAAAAATGGAGCGTCGGTTTGGAGGGTGTACCTTAGGGATTTCGCAGCTGAAAAGTCGCAGGCTCCTTTCGGCATTCGGCCGGGCTGAGGCTCCTGCGCCCGCATGGAAAGTGCGCCTGGCCTTTGCTTTTGGAATGTATGACCTCGCTTGGCGCAAACTGCGCTAAGCGGACTGGACAGCTACGATAACTTTGCTTATCTGGATCTTTTTTCTGTGAGATGGCGCATATGCAGCCATGCGATTCCGGCTGAAGGAGATATTCCGCTTGAGGGAATCGACTTCGCAGTTTTACCCGCGAGCGCGAGAATTTGCACCAGAACTGGCGCGAGCGGGCATATACCGGTGAAACACCTGGCAAATTCAAATGGTTCCCGGTATAAATTGAGAAGTGTTTTGACGGAAAATCTTTTCTGGATAAAAAAAGCCGAATAACAGTTGAAGCGATTCACCTGTATATTTTCTGCGTTACACATTAAAAAAGACCGTGTAAGAGTATTTATACTCATACAGGGCCTTTTTTATCTGGCAGCTGTTCAGCCGCAAGCGCCTTTCCATCTGCGAGGCCGGGCGCAGACTTCTGCTGCCGCATTCAATGTGCGCCCGACCT
>CADBUA010000042.1 GCA_902797665.1 uncultured Lachnospiraceae bacterium
AGAGCTGGAGTTTGATCAGGATGTGCGCTTTCAGAACCTGAAGGTCACGGTCAGAGACAGCAGCGGGAAGCGCTATAAAACACGGATCCTGCAAACGGGGGAGGATGAACTCTGTTTCAGCATCCTGAACTGGGCGGCCGGAAAAACATACACATGCATAATCGAAGGGGTCAGAGGCAGATCCGCCAAAGGGAACAGCTGGTATTCTGTCAGTGCTGCCGTTCAGATCCCGAAGAAGAATACGGCACTTTCGAATGATGGAATCAAGGACATCGAGTACGATGTGGAGGATCAGACGCTGAGCTTTGACTTTTGGTACAGGGTTGAATTCAAATCTTCTGTATCAGTCCAGATCAGCAAAGGGGAGCGGATCTACAAAGCCGTGGTGGACGAAAAGGACAGTGACGGGCTCGAGGTCAGCGTGTCAGGTCTCAAAGAGGGGAAAAAGTATTCCTGCACAATTAAAGGGATCCGGCTTAAAGGAGCATCCAGCTATGGGTCAGTCAGTGGCACGTTCGTATGCCGTTATGATTGATGTATGGTGCCGGGCTGCCGCCAGACAGCACGGAAGCAGCCAGGGAAGCTTTCTGGATTTTCTTCATACATAGAGTATCATAATCATAAAATATTTAAATGAATGATATTGTAAATAGTAATAGAAAAAGAATAATTGATTAAATTGTAAAAACGGGAAGAGATATATCAATGGGATTGCTAGAATGATGAAAAGAGATATATTAGTAGAATTGCAGAGATGATGAAATAGGATATAATATAGAACTGCGCAAATATGAAAATGTTTAATTTAATAAAAATATAAAAATGGTAAAGGTTATTACTCATATAATAGACAGATACTCATATTCGCTGTGACACGCGGATGCCTGACCTGGAGGCAGTGGCAGATGCGGTCTCCTGTTTGGATGACAGCCATGAGACGGATGGTATTCTATTTCAGGAATCCGCGAGCGTGAGAAGCTGCGATCGAGGACCCACAGGCAGAATTCCCTGCACCTGCTGTGCCAGGTCAGCAGAAATAAATGACCATATAGGATAAACACATAGACATATCACTAAATAATTTAACATTTAAGAGGCAATATATTAAAATAAACATCTTTATAATCAGTATTTGTTACGCTATGGCTTTTTTCGGATCATCCGATCTCAGACATTTCCTGCTCCAGCGGAAAGGCAAGCGTTCTTCTGGAGATCCTGCCTGCAGAAATGACTGTCCTTCTGGGAATTCAGAAGACGCGCCTTTGGATGAATCGACGCCAGGAGCACTGCAGAGGAAAGGTTTCTTAAGCTTTGCCTGACGCAAAGGAGGCATAGACGATAAAGGATTATCGAATATAGGTGAAAAAACAGTAAAAGTCTATTGGATAATCTTATTCATGAGACAAGGAATTCATGAAAAGACATGGTAAGTCAAAAAAACGGCTCCGGAGCCGCTTTATGAGATGGCAATGACATGGAATTCCATTTTGTTTGAACTCTGGATTTCAGCGGGTTTATCATATATACTTGTCAAGTGTGGCGTGGCCTGCCTTGGGGTGAGATTCTCCTGATCGGCGGTGTGGATCGCAGCAGATGTCTGCCCTGGGGAATCGGGTTCGAGTCGGGTTCTCTGAAGGGGCAGCGCAATGAAAAAAACAAAATGGCTGTTTTGCCGGAACAGCCTTTTATCTATAGGAGACAGGATGCGGCTTCCTGCCTGAAGGCGCAAGGGAAAGCCCTGTACAGGCAGTTGATCCTTCTGGAAAACTCTCAGCACGAGATTTGCCATATCTGCCGGAAGTGGGGATAGAGAGGCGTACACTTGGATTATTGTGCTTCCTGGTATAGACACCAGAGTCTCAAGCCTTTTGGAGATGGCGGGGGAATGACGGAACGGAGTTTAGAAACGGAGAAACCATGGCAGCAGAAACGGAACTGAATACAAGTAGGAAAAGCCAGTATTTTGTCCGCGGTGCCTTTCGGCGCTTTTTTGCCCCTGCGCTGTTCAGCAGCGTCTGGCTGGCAGTGGCGGGCGTGGTAGACAGCATTTTCGTCGGGAACCGGATCGGTTCGGCGGGGCTGGCTTCCATCGGCTTTGGACAGCCAGTATACCTGTTTTTCAACATCCTGAGCTATGGCTTTTCCATCGGTGGTTCCATCCATTTCGCCTCCAGACTGGCGGATGGCCGTGAGGAGGAGGCGAACCGAATCTTCCTCACCGTTCTCCGGCTGCTTGTCTGTATCTATCTGCTGTCCGCGGCATTGGGGATCATCTTTCTGCCCCAGCTGATGGTCTTTTTGGGCGCGGACCCCGCGGATGAGATTACCAGGACCTATATCCGCACGCAGCTGACTTTTGTGCCGATCATGTTCTGCCAGGGACCGTTTTTCTATTTCGTGAACGCGGATGGAGATCCGGGGCTGGCTGCTGCGGCTATGTCGATTTCCGGCGCTGTGGACACGCTTTTCAGCTATATTTTTATTGTGCTGATGGGACTGGGTGTGCGCGGCTCGGTTTATTCCACAGTAGTGGGCGCTGTGCTGATGCTCTCCATCTCGGGGAGTCACATCTTCCGGAAGAAGGGTGCATTGCGCTTCCGGAGAAGCCGTTTTGACAGGAGAGCCGTAGTGCTTTCTGCCCGCACGGGTTTTGCGACAGCTTCTCAGTATCTGTTTCAGTTCATCACCCTGATCGCGGTGAACCATCTGCTTATGCGCACGGCTGGGCAGGTTGCGGTAGCCTCCTTCGACGTGATTTACAACCTCTCCCTCCTGTGTGCTGCGATCAGCGATGGCGTCTCGATCGCGATTGAACCGATGCTGTCGAGCTATCGAAGTGAACGGAACCTTGGGAACATCTGTACAACACTGAACCTGGGGCTCATATGGGGAGGTCTTTTCTCTAGCATTCTGGCTGGTGTTCTGGCGCTGTTTCCCCATGAATTCAGCATCCTTTTTGGCATGACCGACGCGGAGGAGCTTTTGTACGCGTCCAGGGGCATCCGGATTTTCTCGCTCAGTGTCCTGCCAGCCATGATCAACGCCGTTTTTTCCACCTATTATCAGTCGATCCTCCGGGAATGGCTGGCTTTCCTGATCACCTGCCTCAGGAGCCTTGTTCTGTATCTTCTGGCCCTGTATTTCTGCATCCGCGGCGGGATGGATACCTTCTGGTTTGTGTTCCTGATGGCGGAGGGCTGCACGCTTCTGATCGGATTCCTGATTTCGATGTTCACAGGCGGGATCAGGCAGCTGAAAGGCATCGACATCAGCCATGTCAAGACGGCTCTGATCGACAGCTCGGCGGAGGATATCAGTTCTGTGATCGGGCAGCTGCAGGACTTCTGCGAGCAGCAGGGGGCGGAAGTGAGGCAGATCATGTATGTGGGCCTCACCATTGAGGAAATCTGTGTTGTGATCATCGACCGTTTCCGGGAGCAGATGGGGGACATCTACATTCAAGTCACTGTGGTGGCGGAGAATGGTGAAACAACCTTTTTCCTCCGTGACAACGCTTTTGCATTTAATCCAATGGCGGAGGATACGGAATGCATTGATCTGGAGGGCAGCCAGGGTCTTGACCTGATGGGCCTGAGGATTGTGCAGAAAAAGGCAAAGGAGTTCTATTACCGGCGCTATACCGGCTTCAACACGATGGTCATTCGCCTATAATGAGGGATAATGAGGGATCTGGAAGTATGGAAAAAGACAGGGATATTAAATTTCCATTGAGCCGAAAAATCGCATTGATGCTCCTGATCATGGCTATTATGCTGTCCGCGGTGCTGATTGTGTCGAGCTACATCCATTACCGCAGCGAAATGATCGAGCACTACGAGGAGTTCGCCTGGAACATTGGGTCGGTGGCGGCCTCCCAGATCGACGCGGACAGAATCTCGGACTATCTGCTCATGGAAGAGCCGGATGAATCGTATGAGCAAAGCTTCAGGACCCTTTGCCAGATTCGGGAAAAAGGCGGGATCAGGTATCTCTACGTGGTCAAGCCGGAGCTGGACGAAGTGTGGTATGTGATGGACACGGACCCCACGGAGGAAGCCATTCCCAGGGGCTATCACGAGCCCTACTATGAGGGGGATTTTTCCGAGAACGCGGAGCGGATGGTCCGGGGCGAAAGAATACCGCCTCTCATCAGCGATGAAGAATTCGGCTATCTGATGAGCGTCTATGTCCCTCTGACCACATCAGGCGGGGATCCGGCGGGCTATGTGGGTGTGGACCTCCTCATGAATGATGTGAAGCAGGACCTTCGCAGGTTCGCGATTCAGAGTTCCATCCTGATGGCCATTCTGACCATTGTTCTGTCTCTCGTTTTCATTGAGATCTCATCCAGATCCTTTGCGAAGCCTATCCGCAGGCTGGCTGCTGCCGCGGCAAGGCTGGTGAAGGAGGAACAGGCCAAAGAGGCGACGACCACCAATATCTTCTCCGATCTTTCCATTCAGAGTGAAGATGAGATCGGCGTTCTGTACCGAAGCCTGAAGCAGATGGAGGCGGACATCAACGCCTATATCCGGGATCTGGTGAACGTCACCGCAGAGAAGGAGCGGATCGGCGCGGAGCTGAATATTGCCACCCAGATTCAGGCGGACATGCTTCCCCGGATTTTCCCGGCTTTTCCGGGACGTCATGAGTTTGATCTGTTCGCCACGATGGACCCCGCCAAGGAAGTGGGCGGTGATTTCTATGACTTCTTCCTGGTAGACAAGGATCACATCGCCCTGGTTATGGCGGATGTATCCGGCAAGGGAGTGCCCGCGGCGCTGTTCATGGTTATCGCGAAGACCCTGATCAAAAACCGGGCGCAGCTGGGAGAAAGCCCGGCTGAGGTCCTCACCAATGTGAATGAGCAGCTGTGCGAGGGCAACGAGGCGGAACTGTTCGTCACCGTATGGCTGGCAGTGATCGAGATCGCCACCGGCAAGGGGATGGCGGCAAACGCAGGACACGAACATCCCGCCCTCTGCCGCGCGGGAGGAAAGTTTGAGCTGGTGGAGTACCGCCATTCGCCTGCTGTGGCCACAATGGAAGGGGTTCGCTTCCGGGA
>CADBUA010000043.1 GCA_902797665.1 uncultured Lachnospiraceae bacterium
CGCGTCCTCTCTGTCCTTCTCCCGCGGCGCATCGATCTCGAGATCTCTCTGCCCCTCTCGCTTCTTCCCAAAGTGGAAAAATCCACCCATTTTCTTTTTGGGGGCTGCCTCTTCCGGGATTCCTGATCCAAGATCGAGTGACTCCACCCGGATCTCCTGGCTCTTCTCTTTCTCAGGTCTCGCGGCGGGGTCCTTCCTTCTTGTCACAGCCGGTTCCTCCACATAGCGGGGAGACCGCTCCGCACGTCTCGTCCGCTGAGGCTCCACCGGCGTTCCGATCTGTGTTTCCGCCCAGCTGGTCTCGGGATTTCTTGTCTCCTCCAGGTAGGGTTCTCCGAACTGCTGACCCGGGACTTCCTTTTTCTTTCTGTCCTTGCTCTTCTTCCTGCTTTCGCTCTCGTCTATCCACTCCTCATCATCATCGAGCCATTTATCCTCCGGGACGAAATGGCCGCTTCTTCCAGCCATTCCGGAAGGATCATTTGAGGGGTCAAAGCCCATCTTTTTATACTGGCTCAGTTCCCTGGCGATATCCTTTCTCCGAAGGATCAGGTTGATGACCAGGAAAAGCAGGACCACGGAAAGACCGATCAGACCGTAAATCACATAAGTGAAAAGATGAATCCGCTCCTTGTAAACTTCCATCTCCTGCTGCAGGCGCTCGATGGTGTTCTCTGCCTCCGCCAGGGAGTTCTTGTCCACCTTGACGAAACGGGAGTCCTCGGTCTGCGGCTCCTGCGCCTCTAAAGCTGTCTCCGGGACCGGAGATGGGGTCTCCGCCTGGGGCGCCGGAGCTGCCTCCGCTGCCGGGGCAGCTGCTGCGCTCTCCGGCTGCGTCTCAGGGGCCGGCACCGCCTCCTGTAAGGCGGCCTCGTTCTCCGCCACCGCCTCAGCCGGATCCACCGGCAGCTGCGCTGCCGTGACATTCAGCACATACTCGATCACGCTTCCATCCTCGGCTGTCACGGTAATAACCACTCTTCCGCTTCCGTCCTCATTCAGCGTGGTCCCGCTGACACTGTTGATGGTTGCCGTCGGGTTGGAAAGTTCAGGGCTGAGCGAAAGCTCCGTTGTCCCCGCGGGAACCGTCACATCATAGTTCCAGATATCAAACGAGAACTCCGGACTCACCGTCACCCCGTCGGTCTGAATGCCCAGGGAAGTGAGTGAATTGTCATCGCTGAGCCCCTCCGCGAGGACCTGATTCGTCATTGTCAGCATCAGCAGTGCACAGACCACGCTCAATAGCTGTAGTAGCTTCCTTAGCTTCAAAAGCCGCCGTTTTCCTCTCATGTTTCCCCCTCTTTCTGAACGCTGCTCCCCCTGCATCTCCCCAGTCACAGGGAGGATCAAAGCGTATCTGCCGATCTGGCGATATCCGTCCGGAAATACTTGTTATCGAAATCTACCCAGGATATCGCCTCATAGGCCTTCACCCTGGCTTCATGGATATCCTTCCCAAGCGCTGTCACCCCAAGGACGCGGCCGCCATTGCTGACAACCTTCCCATCCTTCACGGCCGTCCCGGAATGGAAGAGCAGATATCCGTCCCGATCCTTGAAGTTTTCAAGCCCGCGGATCTCCTTCCCTTTCTCATACTGCACAGGATAGCCCTCCGAAGCCAGGATCACGCAGACTGCGGCTTCGTTCCTGAACTTCAGCTCCAGCTGGTCCAGGGTCCCATCGATGCAGGCCTCGAAGACCTCGATCAAGTCGTTCTCCATGCGCGGAAGAACCACCTGCGCTTCCGGATCCCCGAAGCGGCAGTTGTATTCCAGAACCTTGGGCCCGTCCTCCGTCAGCATCAGACCGAAGAAGATCACGCCCTTAAACTCTCTGCCCTCCTCTCGCATCGCGTCCACGGTGGGCTGAAAGATTTTCTCCTGGCAGAACTTCTGAATTTCACTGCTGTAGAAGGGGCTTGGGGAGAAGTTCCCCATGCCGCCCGTATTCAGGCCCGTGTCACCGTCCCCGGCGCGCTTGTGGTCCTGAGCGGAGGCCATCTCCTTCACAGTCTTTCCGTCCACAAAGGACAGAACCGAGACTTCCCGACCGGTCAGAAACTCCTCGATCACCATCTGGTTTCCGGCATCCCCGAACTTCCTGAGGCCCATGATCTCCTCAGTGCCTTCCAGGGCTTCCTCCAGGTTCTGGCAGATCAGGACACCCTTCCCAAGAGCCAGGCCGCTGGCCTTGAGGACAATCGGAAACCTGGCTTTTGTTTTGAGATATTCAATCGCCTTCTCCTTGTCGTCGAAGGTCTCATAGGCGGCTGTGGGGATGTTGTATTTCCGCATCAGCTCCTTGGAAAAAGCCTTGCTTCCCTCCAGAATCGCGGCATTCTTTCTCGGGCCGAAAACCCGAAGGCCGCGCGCTTCAAAGACATCGACAATACCGCCACAAAGCGGATCGTCCATACCAATCACCGTAAGGTCAATTCCCTTCGCCTCTGCAAAATCCGCCAGCGCTTCGAATTCAGAGGCCTGAATCGGCACCAGCTCCGCCAGTTCCTGAATCCCGGCATTTCCGGGCGCACAGTATATTTTTTCCACTTTGGGGCTCTGGGAAACCTTCCACGCAATCGCATGCTCACGTCCGCCGCTGCCCACAATCAGAACTTTCATCGTATTCAATCCCTCTTTCCCGGAGCACTCAGACTCCGAGTCTACTTTCCCTCAAGCCTACCTGAGAATCCTGAATCATGATAGAGCTTGAAGCTTAAATTTCACTTAACCTTCCAGTAAGAAAAAAGGGAAATCCCCGGCCGCCTGAGCGGCCGGGGCCAAAGCCCGGCTGAGCCTGGCCTGTCTCAATCCCTCTTTTGTTTCTTATCTCTTATCTCTTATTCCTATCGCTATCTCTATCTCTGCCTCTGTCTCTTTCTTACATCGGCATCTATATATCAATATTAATATTAATGTCTATATCAATACCAGCGCAGATTAATCGATCATTTTATTCGGCTTTTTCATTTCTTTCAGCCATTTTACTTTTCTATCCTCTCCTCTATGTTATCTGACGATATCATCTTTTTCTGCATCAGAGGAGTCTCAAAAGCATTTCTGTTCTGTATTCTCACGCTTTGCATGCCCAGTGCAAAGCTGACCTTACAGTTCCAAAAGAATTTCATCTTTCCTGGATGAGGCCTATCTATCCGCGCTCTCCGGCAGAATCGTCACCCGCCGGCCCTCTACCTTCACCCGCCTGTGCGCAAGAAGCTGGATGGCCTCCGGCATGATTTTCCACTCCGCCTCCTCCATAATACGCCGCTGGAGGCTCTGGGGGCTGTCGTCCTCCCGGACTTCCACCGTCTTCTGCAGAA
>CADBUA010000044.1 GCA_902797665.1 uncultured Lachnospiraceae bacterium
GGGAAGGTTCTGAAAGGGAAGGTTCTGAAGGGAAAAACGAATGGATATTCTGAAGGAAATCAAGTCGCGGGTGCTGCTGTTTGACGGCGGGACCGGGAGTCTTCTCCAGGAGGCGGGGCTTCTGCCGGGAGAGCTGCCGGAGACCTGGAACATCAAAAGACCGGAGGTGGTGAAGGGCCTTCATAAAGCTTATCTTCAGGCAGGCGCGGACCTGATCAAGACCAATACCTTTGGGGCGAACCGTCTGAAGTACAACGCCTCCTCAGAATATGATCTCCCGGAGATCATGGAGGCGGCACTCTGGGCAGCGAAAAGCGCGGTCCGGGAAGCGGGGCATGGGCTGATTGCCCTGGATCTTGGCCCCACCGGAAGACTTCTCCGGCCCATGGGGAGTCTGGATTTTGAGGACGCGGTCTCCCTCTATCGGGAGGTGGTCCAGCTCGGGGTGAAAGAAGGGGCGGACCTGATTCTCATAGAGACCATGAGCGATATGTACGAGCTCAAGGCGGCTGTCCTTGCGGCGAAGGAGAACTCCAGCCTGCCGGTCTTCGCGACCTGTGTTTTTGACGCGGGACGGAAGATGCTGACCGGAGGAAGCCCGGCATCTGCCGTTGCGCTTCTCGAAGGGCTCCGGGTGGATGCGCTGGGAACCAACTGCTCCCTGGGACCGGTGCAGATGAAGGGGGCGGTGGAGGAGCTTCTCCGCTATGCCTCCGTCCCGGTGATTGTGAATCCGAATGCGGGCCTTCCCCGCTCTGAGGGCGGGAAGACGGTCTATGACATCGGCCCGGAGGAGTTTGCGGATGCCTGCGGGGATCTGCTGGATCTGGGTGTTTCCGTCGTGGGCGGCTGCTGTGGGACGACGCCGGAGCACATCCGTCTTCTGAAGAGAAAGCTGGAGGGCAGGAAGGCTCCGGAAATCACCGAAAAGACGGAGACTTTGGTCTCCTCCTACGCTGCCGTCCAGGTCATCGGACAGGACCCGGTCATCGTGGGGGAGCGGATCAACCCCACCGGAAAGAAAAAGATGGCACAGGCGCTCCGGGACGGGGATCTTGGCTACATCCTCCAGATGGGGCTGGAGCAGCAGGAGAAGGGGGCCCACATCCTGGATGTCAACGTCGGACTCCCAGGGCTCGATGAGGGAAGATCCCTGACCCAGGTGATGGAGGAGCTTCAGGCCGTCTGTGAACTGCCGCTTCAGATCGACAGCTCCTCTCCGGATGCCATGGAGAAGGCTCTTCGCCGTTATAACGGCAAGGCCATGGTGAACTCAGTAAACGGCACGAAGGAAAGTATGGACCGGATTCTTCCCCTTGTCAGGAAGTACGGCGGCGTCCTGGTCGCGCTGACCCTGGATGAGGGCGGGATTCCGAAGACTGCTGAAGGAAGGGTGGAGATCGCCAGAAAAATCCTTCGGGAGGTGGAGAAGGCCGGGATCCCGAAGAAGGACCTGCTGATCGACTGCCTGTGCCTGACCATCAGCTCTGAGCCTGACGGAGCACTGGTGACGCTGGAGGCGATGCGGAGAGTCCGGGAGGAGCTGGGCCTTGGCAGCATCCTCGGAGTGTCCAACATCTCTTTCGGGCTGCCGCATCGGGAGATTGTCAACCAGGCCTTCTTTACGATGGCGCTTCAGAATCATCTGAGCGCGGGCATCATCAATCCAGGCGCGGATGGCATGATGCGCGCCTACCATGCCTATCGGGCACTGGCGAACCTGGATGCCTCCTCAAAGGACTTCATCTCCGCCTACGGAATGAACTACAGGGAGCCGCTGCCGAAGGGGGCCATCTGGGAGAGTGAAGTGGAGCTTATGCGCTCGAGAAGTGAGGAGGCTGGGGGCGCAGTCCCAAGTCTCGAGAGTCAGGGGGGCCAGGATCCCTCGAAGGCGGACAGATCAAAAGAGGGATCCTTAAGTCCTGCGTCAGACAGCCTGGAAGGGCGCCTGATCCTTGCCGTGGAGCGGGGGCTGAAGGGGGAGGCCGAAAGGCTGACCCGGGATCTTCTGAAGAGGCTTGAAGCGCTTCAGATCATCAATGCCTGCATGATTCCCGCCCTGGACCGGGTGGGCAGAGCCTTTGAGGAGGGGACGCTGTTTCTGCCGCAGCTTCTCATGAGCGCGGAGGCCGCGAAAAGCGCTTTCGCCGTTCTCAAGGAGCGCTTTGACGAGCTCGGAGAGAGCCAGGAGAAGAAGGGGACGGTTCTGCTCGCCACGGTCAAGGGGGACATCCATGACATCGGCAAGAATATCGTCAGGGTTTTGCTGGAAAGCTACAGCTTTGAAGTCGTGGACCTGGGGAAGGATGTTCCGCCGGAAAAGATCCTGGAGGTCGTCAAGGAGCGGCAGATCCGTCTGGTTGGTCTCTCCGCCCTGATGACCACTACGGTATCGAGCATGGAAGAGACGATTCGTCTTCTCAGGAAAGAAGCCCCCGGGGTGAAGGTCATGGTGGGCGGAGCCGTGATGACCAGGTCCTACGCATCTTCGATCGGAGCGGATATGTACTGCCGTGACGCGATGGCCTCGGTCAACTATGCCGGAAGCGTGCTGGAAAAGAAGGCAGAGGGCAGCTGATGCGCCGGAAGAGTGGGAAGGCGCTCTTCTGCCTCTTTCTGACGGCGGCGATGACCCTGCTTTTTCCGATGAAGGCGTTTGGAAAGAGACGGACAGGAGAAGCAAAGAAACCAGGTTTTCAGCAAGGGCAGAGATGAGGGACTGAAGGAAAGGAGCGGGGCATGAGACTGATCATTGTGAGACATGGGGATCCGGATTATGAGCTGGATTCTCTGACAGAGACAGGGAGACGGGAGGCTCAACTTGCCGCCGAGGCGCTGTCTAAACTTGATGTGAAGGCCTTTTACACCTCGCCGCTTGGCAGGGCGAAGGTCACGGCGGGCTATACGCTGACTCGAATGAAGCGGACCGCGGAGGAGCTTCCCTGGCTTCGGGAGTTCTCTCCGCCCTGGATTGTCTATCCCGGGGAGGATCTCCCGGAGAAGTTGAGAAAGCAGCATGTCCCCTGGGACTGGATTCCCTCTGACTGGACAAAGGAAGCAAGGTTTTATGACAGGGACGCCTGGATGGAGGTTCCCACTTTTCAGGAAGGGAAAGTGGGGGAAAGCTATGCCTGGGTCTGCCGGGGCTTCGATGATCTGCTGGCAAGGCATGGATATGAGAGGGAGGGGGACAGCCCGATCTACCGCGCGGTCTCCCCGAACCGGGACACCATCGTCCTCTTTGCCCACTTCGGGGTGGAGTGCGTCCTGCTCAGCCACCTGATCGGAGTGTCGCCGATGGTGCTCTGGCATGGCTTCTGCGCGGCTCCGACTTCGATGACGACAATCTACACAGAGGAACGGAGAAAAGGGCAGGCTGTGTTCCGGATCCAGAGCTTCGGAGACATCGGCCATCTGATCTCTGCGGGGACAGAACCCTCTTTTGCCGCCAGGTTTCGGGAAACCTATGATGCCGGGGAGCGGAAGGACTGAGCTCTGGCGGAAAGCTCCTGGCGGAAAGCTCCTGACGGGAGGCATCGATCAACAGAACTTCCAGCCGTGAGCGTGAGCATGCGGGACAAAAGAACGGGCGCAGATTTCATGAGGCGCCAGGACTCTGATGCAGATCTCTGGCTCCTGGGCACTGTCTTCTGGACGCCCATGGCTTGAGCGGCGATTCAGAGCCATAAACGGACCCTCAGAGAAGCTTTGATTGAAAGGGCTCCTCAGGGTCTGTCTGTTCTTCTGTATAAAGATTAGGGTTTTGTTCTATCCTTTCGATGCAGTACGCTCCTTGCTGTAATAGCGCGGCAGGACACAGGTTATCTTTCCCCACTCTGCGGTGATCAGCTGCCGCCTGATGTGATATCGCAGTGTGCGTGTCCACTCACCGTCCGAAGAGACTATGCTTTTGGGGCCATCCCAGTTCAGGACAGAGAAAAGCTCATCCGGATGCTCTTCCATGCAGGGATGGAGCTTTTTCTGCCGTGGATATCTATTTCGTGCATCCTCAATGCTGAGCGGCCTGAGATCCGGAAGCTTCAGGGAGATATCCAGCATGGAGCTGGCTTCTTCTCCTGATGTGCCCGCCCTTTTGGCATGCCCACCCTGGGAATTGTGCGGAATGGAGCTGGGGTTTTCTATTGACTTGTCTTTCTGGCTGTCCTGTGTGTTATTTTCTTCATTGTTTTTTTCGCCCTGTGGATCTTTGCGGCAAACAAAGATGGTCCACAGGGTTTTTGTCTGTGATTTTCCCCGCAGCGCAGCTCTATGCTTTGAGCTGACTGGCGGTCTGCGGGGAGTGACTGCTTCATGGGAGGCATGAGGATGTTCAGGGGTGACTGAGACAGCTGCTGGGATCTGCTGCTGCCAGGGATCCTTTCTCCTCAATTCTCCTCAATCCATCTGAATGCTTTCACTGAATACCCTGCATGAGAATGACTTAATACGTTTTATAAATATTAATATATA
>CADBUA010000045.1 GCA_902797665.1 uncultured Lachnospiraceae bacterium
CATGCGGAAAACTGAGGAGAAGGGAAGAGATGAAATATTATCGCGCAGTGAAGCTGAAAGACGGGGCGGACTGCATCATCCGCTCTGCGTCGGAAGAGGACGCGGAGGAGCTTCTGGAGGTCTTTAACCGGACACATGAAGAGACAGACTTCCTTCTGTCGCTTCCGGGGGAGAATGGCTTTACAAGAGAGCAGGAAGCGGAGTATCTGGACCAGAGAGAGAAGGGAGAGAGGGAGGCTGAGCTTTTGGCCTTTGTGGACGGGAAGCTTGTCGGAAGCGCAGGCTTTTATCCAGTAAGCACGCGGGAAAAGGCAAGGCACCGTGCGGACCTGGGGATTTCAATCCTTAGAGCGTATTGGAGGAGGGGGATCGGAAATTCTCTTCTGGAGTCCTGCATCGAATGCGCCAAGGCGGCTGGATTTGAGCAGATCGAGCTTGAGGCAGTTTCAGAGAACAGAGGCGCCCTTTCTCTGTATAGGAAGCTAGGCTTTATCGAGTATGGGAGAAATCCCAAGGGATTTCATTCTTCGAAGTCGGGCTGGCAGGAACTGGTCCTGATGCGGCTGGAGCTCAAGGAAGCATGAGGAGCTATGATGAGGGACAGGCACAGCGGCCGACTTTTGTTTTTCAGAACTTTCTGAATTTTTCCGACCTGCTGGACCTGCTGGACCTGCTGGACCTTCAGACGGCATGGACTTGGGGGAGCTGCCAGGGAGCTGATAAAGCAGACTGGAAGTGCCGGCGCTTTGATTGGAAGCTTGAGTAATGAGTAATGAGTGATGAGCAATAAGCGATGAGAAATAAGCGCTGAGTGATAAGCACTGAGCAATGAATACTGTGCACTGAATGAGGCATAAAAATCATAATACACAGATTTATGTGAATTTAAAGTTCTATATATAAAATATCAAATGTTTGTTATGAGTCACTAATTGTTGTTTCAAACGGAATATTGAGCATGTAGTACAGAGTACAGAGTTTTACTTTCCACAGAAGGAGGGAACGTGATGAAAGATCTGATTGCTTACTGCGGACTTGATTGTGAGAAATGTGATGCGCGGATCGCCACGGTTACCGGGGACGACGCGCTCAGGGAGCGCACGTCGAAGCTCTGGAGTGAACTGAACCAGGCGGAGATTCTGCCTGAGGCCATCAACTGCATGGGCTGCCGCGTGGAGGGGGTAAAGTTTGCCTACTGTGAGGAGATGTGTTCCATCAGAAAGTGCGCCCAGAAGAAGGGGTATTCGACATGTGGGGACTGTCCGGAGGTGAAGAGCTGCTCTGACCTGGCTATGATTATCGGGAACAATGCCGAGGCCAGAGCCAATCTCTGTCTCTGAGCTCCTGGGGAATATGTATGACGACGATGGAAGCTTTGCTGGGAAGGCGCAGCATCAGAAAGTACCGTCCGGATTCGGTCCCGAAAGATCTGATCAGGCAGATCCTTGACGCCGGCCTCTATGCGGCTAACGGGGGTGGTCATCAGATTCCACGCTTTATCGTCCTGAATGGACGGGAAAAGGTCAGGGACTTTAGCGAGATCGTCAGGGCAGAACTTGCTCTTTTCGATGAGAGCATCTATCTATATGAGAGCGGGACCATCCTGAAGAGCCGGAGTGATCCAGACTTTGACTGCTCCTATGGGGCACCGGTTATGATCCTGGCGGCAGCTCCCCATGCGCATGGAAACAGTATGGCCGACTGCTGCTGCAGCGTCCAGAATATGCTCAATGCCGCGTATGCCCTGGGACTAGGCTCCTGCTATATGAACTGTCCACACTGGACGACCAGGACACGCTCCGTCCGGGAGAAGCTCTATTCCTGGGGGATGAAGCCTGAGGAGGATATCTTCGCCGGCCTTGTAATCGGATACGCAGACAGGCTGGAGGGGAAGGCAGCGCCGAGAAAAGAAGGGCGGGTCATTTTCGTGTAAGGATAGACGCGCATAGTGAAAAATATAGGCAAATAGATATATAAAAGTATAAAATATATTAAAAACAGATAGATAGGAAAACTTATAAGGAAAACAAGTGAAGAAACAAGTGGAGAAACAAATAAAGAAACGATTAAAAAAGCAGACAGACAGGGAAATACAAAAAAATAATTAAAGTAATGAATGAAGACATTAGCAGACATAAGCAGACATATATATCTATTAAATAAACAATATAATAATGAAATAAGGCAAAATAAAAATAAAGGCAATAAAATTGAATGAAATGAAATACAAGGAAAGAAAGGGAAAAGGTAAAAATATGCTTCTCTGCATTGTTTTTGCTCCATACAGAGCTTGAGGAGACTGTATGGAGGAGTGAATGATCCTCAGGCTCTGCTTCCTGAAGGCATGCTTGTCGTTGAAATGAAACCATGGAGCAGAGAAAAATGAAAAACGAGATGCGGAACAAAATAGAAAACGAAAAAGAAAACGAAAAAGAGAAGGACCTGCCGGGAAAGGACCAGGCGGGGAAAGAACTTCATGGGAAGAGCCTCCGGGATTTTTATCTTTTCTGGAGCACACAGAGCCTGTCTCAGCTGGGGAGCAGCATCACTGCCTTTGCCCTGACCCTGTGGCTGTATGAAAAAACCGGGTCTGCGCTCAGCACGTCGGCTCTGACCATCTGTTCATACGCACCCTATGTACTGATGAGCATCTTTGCGGGAGCTTTGACCGACCGCCTGAACAAAAAGAGGACCATGCTGGTATGTGACAGTCTGGCAGCGGTCTCAAGTCTCTCTGTGTTTGTGCTCTACAGACTGGAGAGCCTCGCGGTCTGGCACCTGTACCTTTTAAACGTCCTCTCAGGGTTGATGAATACGGTTCAGCAGCCAGCCTCCGAGGTGGCGCTGACCCTGATTGTCCCGAAGGGTTTCTACCAGAAGATGAGTGCCCTTCAGACCCTGTCGAGGTCTTTGGTTTCGGTCCTGAATCCTCTGATCGCAGGCGCCCTGTATGCGACCTTTGGGCTTGATCTTGTGATCATCCTGGATCTTATGACGTTTGCGCTGGCCTTCACGGTTCTGGCTGGATGGATCAGGATTCCGGTGACTTCCCTGCCGGACAGGGAGAGCACTCTTGATCTGGTCAGAGAAGGGCTGGGATTTTTGAAAAGGACACCAATGGTGCTGACGCTGATTTTGTTTATGTCCGGTGTCAACCTGATTTCGTCCGCCTTCAATGCGGTCCTTCCAGGCTATGTCATTCCAAACCCCGCGGGTGGAACGAGGATCCTGGGGATTGTGACCTCCACTGCCGGAATCGCCATGATCTTCGGAAGCCTTCTATCTTCCGTCATGCCCAGGCCGAGGGACCGGGTTCGAGCTGTGTATCTGACGATGCTGTTTTCACTCGGTACTGAGAACTTTCTGCTTGCTTTTGCCAGAAGTCCGGTGATCTGGTGCATCGCACAGGGTGTTGGGTGGATTCTGGTTCCGGTTATGAGCGCCAACCTGGAAGTGATTTTGAGGAACACGATCCCGGTTCATCTGCAGGGGCGGGTTTACGCCTGCAGAAATACCCTCCAGTTTTTCACCATCCCGATTGGACTTTTTCTTGGCGGATTTCTGCTGGACAGGGTCTGTGAACCTTTCATGCAGCATAATCAGTCGAGCTTCTTCCTGACGCTCCTCTTTGGCAGCGGGAAGGGATCCGGAGCCGCGCTGATGATGTTTCTCCTGGGGATGGCAGGGACCTGCCTGTGCCTTGTCATAGGAGCGAGACTGAAAAGCTACCACTACTCGGATGACTGAGAGCTGAAGGAAAGGTAACTGTAAAGTAGCTTTGCGCACCTGCTGCGCAAAGCGGACTTTACAGTTACCGTTTTTTATACTGAAAACCATTTGAATCTGCCGCCTGCTTCACTGCTATACCTGCTCATGCCGGTTTTCGCAGATTCATGCACTGTGGGGATCTCCTGTTTGACGCTTCCTGCTTTCTGGCTGGAAGGGGCAAAAGGATTCTCCCCCTCATGGATTGGTGGCATGTTAGTGACTATACTGTCCTGAAAAAATACGCGACGCTTATTGAATGAAGCAGGAAGCTACGATATAATAATGCAGAAAGATGTTCAAACACCTAACAATGATGGATATTCACAGCATTTTCCAGCTGGTAAAGAGTGCCAACTCGAAAAGATCGATGGAAAACTATTCTGGGGTGTGCGGGACAGCCTTGTCCTGGCTATGGACTTCGTGTGCCGCAGCTATGCATCTGTGGATACATCTGCTGCAAAAAACAAGAAAAATCAAACGCAAAGGTGGTGGTGACTATGGCATGGTATGACGGTGCGGTGTTTTATCACATTTATCCTCTGGGGCTTTCCGGCGCGCCAAAGTCAAACGAGTACAAGGAACCGGTGCATCGGCTGAATACGCTGATTCCCTGGATTGAGCACATCAGGAGCATTGGGTGCAATGCCCTCTACATCGGTCCGCTCTTTGAGTCGGGAAGTCATGGATATGATACTACCGATTACAGGAAACTGGACAGCAGACTGGGGACAAATGAGGATCTGAAGGCTTTTGTGGCAGAATGCCACAAGACGGGGATCCGGGTGATCCTGGACGGGGTTCTCAACCATGTGGGAAGAGATTTCTTCGCGTTTCAGGATCTCAAAAAGAATCGGGAGAATTCACCATACCGGGATTGGTTCTGCAATGTGAATTTCTGGGGAAACAACGAATATAATGACGGGTTTTCCTATGATAACTGGGGCGGCTACAATCTTCTGGTGAAGCTGAATCAGCGCAACGGCGAAGTACAGAACTATCTGTGCGATACGATCCGGATGTGGGTGTCGGAGTTTGACATCGATGGCCTGCGTCTGGACGCGGCGGACGTTCTGGATTTCGGCTTTATGCAGGCGCTGCGCCGGCTGGCAAACGAGGTGAAACCTGAGTTCTGGCTCATGGGCGAGGTCATTCATGGAGACTATACGCGCTGGGCCAATGCTTCCACGCTGCACTCGGTGACGGACTACAACCTGCACAAGGCGCTGTACTCAGGCCACAATGATCACAATTACTTTGAGATCGCCCATACGGTGAAGCGCCTCTATGGCATGGGAATGAATCACCCCGGAGGCATCAAGCTTTACACCTTTGTGGACAACCATGACGTGGAGCGCATCTATACCAAGCTGCAGGTGAAGGCGAACTTCATTCCGGTCCACATACTGCTTTACACGCTGCCAGGCATTCCTTCCATCTATTATGGCTCTGAGTTCGGGATTGAGGGGAGAAAGGAGCGGGGTTCGGATGATTCCCTGCGCCCGGCGCTTTCCCTCTCCGACTATAAGGATGCAGAGACACAGAATCCGTATACCCGGCTCATTTCCACGCTGGGGCGCATGCATCAGAATGTTCCTCAGCTGATCGACGGGGATTACCAGGAGCTGCAGCTCACGACAAGACAGTATGTTTTCGCCCGGAAGCTGAACGGCAGAAGCGTCATCGTGGCGGTCAACAACGATGAGAATCCCGTAGATCTGCGCGTCCAGACAGAGAATGAGGAGACTTACATCGGTGTCCTGTCCGCTCAGAAAAAGACTGCAGCAGGCCGCTGCCTTTCCTTCACCATTTCCGGCAACTCCGGCGAGATCTGGATCCCGGAGGGCGTGTATGACCCGGAAGCGGAAGCGCTGCTGAAGGAGATTCCGGAAACGCCGCGTCAGAGTTCCGCGGAAGAGCCCGCGCAGGATTTGCCCTCCGCGCCCACGGATGGGACCAGCCCGCTGGAAGCTGCAGCTCAGGCGGAGCAGCCTGACCCACTGAAAGCGTCCGTTCCCGCTGAGCAGCCCACGCAGGATTTGCCGCCTGCTCCTGCGGAGAAGCCTGCTCCGGTTGAGACCGCCGCTGCGGCGAAGCAGGATGCTCAGGAGGGGATAAATGCCGCACCGGCTTCTGAGACAAAAGCCGCCAGGGCTGTGGATTCTGCTACTTTAGCAGCTATGAAATCGACTGCGCCGCAATCCGTCCATCGGTCCTACGAGGAAATGACGGTGGAAGAGCTGCAGGCTGCGATCCTGGAGAAACTTGCGAAGAACGGTCCGGTTACAGACCGGATGCGGAAAGAAGTTGCGGAGAACATCTGGCATGATTCGCTGGTGAACTGGGTTAAGAGCTTTCACTGAGAGAAATCCGGGAGCTCTGTCGATGACTCCGGCCAGCTTCGCATGACATATGAGGCCCATCGAAAGCGGAGGGCAAGCCGCATCGGACGCCCAGAGATATATACCGGTGAAACGCCTGGTAAATTCGAATGCTTTCCGGAAAAGAAGTCTCGAGAGATATGAAATGCCTGCCAGGTCCATGCCTGAATACGCAGCAATGCGAATTCTGTATTGTTCAGATGCTGGAATCAGGGGCCCTGATCTCTGGAATTGACAGAGATCAGGGCCTTTTTTCGTGCGGCGCCAACATCCCTGACATCTCTAACAGTTCCAACAATTCCAATCATTCTATCAGAGCTCAGAAAGCGATATCAGGACGCGATGCTGCCTCTCCTTTGCGCTGAGAGCGAAAGTATAGAACAAAAGCATAAGACGGGCGCATATTGCATGCGACGCCAGGAGCCTGCGCCCGGCCATGTACCTGGACAGGAGCCTGCGACTGGACAGGTACGAAGATTTAATGCCCCGCTAATCTTCCCCTAATTCTCCGCTAATTCTGATGTCGTATCCTTTCGCCATGAAATAGAAAAAAGAAAAAGCAAAGCAGACTCAGCCACTGTGCTGGCTGCTGGAGCTTTTGAAATGGATCGCGCAGATCGTGCAGATCGCTCAGATAGTTCAGATCGCGCAGATCGCGAAGATCGATCAGATAGAGAGGAGAAAAAGGATGAACAGGAAAAAAGCAGCAGCGCTTCTTTGCTCTTTGACTTTGACGATAGCTGGAACCGCAGGAAGCTTCTCCGCTTATGCCCAGGATATGGGCGGGCAGCCGCCTTTCCAGGCAGGGCAGGAAAGGATGATGGGAGAGCAAATGGGACCGGGTGCTCCTTCGGAGATGAACGGTCAGATGAGTTTCGGTCAGGAGG
>CADBUA010000046.1 GCA_902797665.1 uncultured Lachnospiraceae bacterium
AAGGAGCCTGCGACTGGACGGGCACAAAGATCCGTAGCCCCGCCTATTCTCTGAGGGGGTTTTTGACCTGACTTTCGCTTCATCTTCATCTTCTTCTTCATTTTCAACTCTAACTCTATCTTTATCTATGGAGTAGGCGGGGGCTGCACCCTTTCGGGATTCGCCGACACCCCTCCCCGAACCCCGCGGGCACCTCTCGATGCACAGGGCTCTCCATTAGCAACATACGTACCTACGAGAATTACATTTGATGGACTAATAAATTACATTCCCTGCAGATTACAAGAGTTTTACTTCGTTTTCTTCTCATAATCCGTTCCAGGGCGGTGATGCCCTTTAAGTCTTTTAACTTTTTGACTACATGAACAACACCTTGATGTTCCATTTTGACGCCGCAGCACTCACAGATTCCATTTTTGAGTCTCTGCCAGATGCCTAACTTCCATGGATAGAAGGTATGGCGCTTTGATTCATCATTTACATATCTGGAACTGTTGGCACAATCCTCCAGCTTACAGATACAGGCTCGTTTATCACACTTTTTGGTCCTGTATGGTACGGACCAGCTTTTTCCATCTTTGTATTTCTCTTTTATTCTTCTGATTGAAGTATCATGTTTACGAGCAATCGTACGTAAGCAGCTTTGCTCCATAAGGTATCTGAAGTAGCTGAGTTTGTAATAATTGCTCGCTAGGCAGTAATAATTCAATAATCCCCTGACTTCAGCATCATACGTCTGTACAATCCTTTTATCCGACAGATTTTGAAGTTTGCCCCTGTACCTTGCCCAAATTTCCCCATTGGGTCTCTGTAAGATTGCGCCAACCTTCATCATGTAAGCTGTGATCTTCTCATCCAATGGAACAAGTAGTTCCACTGAATAACTGAGAGTACGGCATTTATAAGTGCTGCCGTCCTTCCTTATGATTTTTTTTTAGCTGTCTGAATTCGTCTGACTCTGACATCATATCCCAGAAACCGTACCTTGTTCGCGCTGTGCGTGATCTTGGTCTTCTCCTCGCTGAGTTCGAGTTTAAGCTCTTTACCCAGAAATTCGCCGATTTCTTTCTTGATGGCAATGCAATCCTCCATTGATCCTTTGATCCCGATCAGCCAGTCATCCGCATAGCGTACATACGCCAGCGATTTCGAGCCTTCTGGTATAGTCGACACAAGGTCGCGCGCATGACGAACTTCTCGATACTCCTCCAGTAGTTTCCCACGTAAATTCGCATCTTCGGTCCTGTCAATCCGGGTTTTCAGTCGACTGAGTTTGTTCGATAATCTTGCATACTCTTTCGAGATCTTTCCCGATGCGTTTCCTTTCCTGTAGAATCTCTCTTCGATTTCTCTGACCTTTTTATCCAAAGCATCCAAATATATGTTGGCCAGAATCGGGGAGACAATGCCTCCCTGAGGGCAGCCACTATATGTTATGTTATACTTCCAGTCCTCTACATATCCCGCTTTTAGAAATTCTCTGATTATGTTGATGAATCTGCTGTCTTTAATCTTCTCTGACAGCATCTTCAGCAGCACGTCATGGTCTATGCAGTCGAAACATGCATGAATGTCACCTTCGATGAACCATGCACTGCCTCGAAAGGCTGCCTTCATATAGTACAATGCCGTGTGACAGCTCCGTTTGGGCCTGAACCCGTGGGAACGGTCATCGAATATCGGCTCGTAGATTGATTCAAGTATCATGCGCACCGCTTCCTGAAGAAGCTTATCACGAAACGATGGTATGCCAAGTGGACGATACTTCCCGTTTTTCTTTAGTATGTATTCTCTGCGTACGGGTGTAGCCTTGTATCGGCCCTCTTTCAGGTCTGCGATCAGGTCCAGAACATATTGCTCACTGAATCCGTCCGCTGTGTCATCATTGATTCCTTTGGTCAAAGCACCTTTGTTTGCATAAAGCTTCTGATACGCCTTAAAGTAGATGTCCTCGCGTTCCAAATATCGGAACAGACGAGTAAATCTCTCATTCGGGTGTATCTCAGAATTTTGGTAGATACGCTCCAGTACTTCAGCAGTTGGTTTTATTGAACTCTCGCTCAACTGAGGCTTTCCTCCCTAACAACTTTCATTTACCAGAGTTACCAACTGCCCCCCTTCGCCATGTGATCGTCATTAACGTCTCGGACTACTACGAGGGCTCTGTTTTCTCCTGCCGGCTGGCTGCCGGCAGAAGATGAAATCTCCAGTCTTCCTGGAACCTGTGATAGAGATTGTCGGAACTGCTTTCGGTCTTTTATGACAGTTGTCCCCTGCCTGTCGAGTGGTGTGCTGGCAGTCACGACGCTCAGACAGATAAGCGCGTGCACCACTCCACGGGTTTCAGCAAGCTTTCCCGTGTCTGGATATAACAGAAACTCAGACCTTGCATTCACCAAACCCAGATCATTCCTCATATCTCCTCGTCGTCGGGATTCAGTCGCCTCGTGTCTTACTTGGAGGACTTATCCCTTTTCCACCATGCTATGGTCCCGCTTCGTGTTGCCACTCAACCGGTAAGGTGAATCGACTCGCCAACTACCTTGGCGTGCGGATCACTACTCCGCTATGTTCCAGAACCTAGCTGGACGCACCTATCTATCTATCTATCTGTCAGCAGGCTGGAAGTAAATTACGGTGTCCAGTCCGCTTTGGTCGCTTGCCGCCGGGCGAGATCATAGAGTTCAAAATAGGCCTGGCGCATATTTCTGCGGC
>CADBUA010000047.1 GCA_902797665.1 uncultured Lachnospiraceae bacterium
GCAGCTTGGGCGATGGACACTTCACTGTTTCAATGCAATTTCTGTGCTCGATTCAGCCTTTCAGATCACTCCGCTTCTGTCTCCGCCGGAGCCTCATCGACTGCGACGATACGGCCCTGTCCGTACGGTTCCACATACTCCTCACCGATTTCGCCGTTGAGCGTTCCGGTGATGTAGTCCTTGAGCACCTGGTAGTCCAGTTTCACTTCATCCTGAAGGATGTTGCAGCCCTCAAACATGGTAAAGCCATCGCCCTTATCCTTCAGCATGTAGTTGTGGGAGGCCAGCGTATAGGTCTTCTCAGGATCCAGCTTCTCTCCGCCAACCAGGACATTCTTCACACGGTACTCGCCGTCCACGCCTGTGAAGAAACCGTTCTCATCCTCTGTGCAGCTGTTCTCAATGTAGGTATGGATCTCATAGCTGAGTCCGGCAACCTGCAGGAATCCACCATTCTGCTCCGGGCAGACGCGGGCACCCCACTCCAGGGCATCCAGAATCTGCTGTCCGCTTACCTCAATCACGCACATCTCATTGCCGAACGGATGCACGTTGAGGATGTCACCCATCGTGATGTCTCCCTTTTCAATGGTCACGCGGATGCCGCCGCCATTCACAAACGCGATGTCTGCGCCGGACTGGTCAAGGTACGCGTCCGCACAGAGGTCGCCGAGGTTGGTCTCCGCGCGGCGGATGATCCGGATTGGGCTTCCGTCATCAGCGGTCGCGACTGGATCATTGATGGTCAGATCCACCGGGGTATGTGCGACCACCTGCTCAAGTTGATCACTCAACTCATCCTTGACTTCTTTCACACGATCGTACATCTTGTTTCTGATGCCCAGAAGCTCCGGAGCAGAGACATCGTTATTCCAGGAGTGAAGACCACTTGTGATCGAGCCGTCCTCAGCGGAAATCCTCAGCCAGCCGATTCCGGAAAGTTTTATGCCAACGCCCAGGCGCATCACATCCTGGCCGTCTTTGTTCTTCATGACAACCTGATCTGTGTCATGGGCATGACCATCAAAAACAGCGTCGATTCCGCTTGTGTTCGAGATCACATCCATGTAAGTGAAAGGAATGCACTCCGCTTCGTTTCCGAGATGCGCAATCAGAAAGACATAGTCTGCCTCTCCCTCTCCGCGGGCCTCATCGACCGCGGTCTGAATCGCATTGCAGAGGCCCTCCCCGGTCTCATCCTGGAAGAAACCGTAGATATAGTTTCCATCTTCATCCTGGAAGTACTTAGGTGTGGAACTGCTCAGAGTCTTCGGTGTCGTTGCGCCGACAAAAGCGATCCTGACCCCGTCAATCTCCTTGATCCAGTAGGGATCAAAAACCAGCTCCCCATTTTTGTTGAAATTGCAGCTGATATACGGAAAGTCTGCCATCTCTGTCAGTTCCAGGAATCGTTCCATGCCATAATCAAACTCATGGTTTCCAGGAATCGCAAGATCATAGCCCATGTCATTCATCAGATTGATGATGGTCTCACCGGACGTTACGGTTCCGACCGGCTCACCCTGAATCGAGTCGCCGTCATCCACCAGGATCGTCTTAAAGCCCTGCTCTTCGTAGGACTCCCGGACCGCCTCAAGGCCTGCATAGCCGAATCCTTGATCAATGCCACAGTGGACATCACTGGTGGCCAGAATGATCACATCCTGTTTCAGGCCCTCTTCCTCACTCTCGGACTCAGATGCGAAAGCACCCATCGTAGAGAGGCCCAAAAGGCCAGCCGTCAAAAGAAACAACCATTTCTTTCTCATGTTTCCCCTCCTCTTTTGTTCATCTATGTTGTCTGTCTCCCGCCGGCAGCCCGGTGGATCTATCCTGATCAGGCTCCTGCCTGTCCAGTTTCTATCTGCTTTCTATCTACTTTCCATGCAGTATCGAACCAGTATCGATTCATTTCCATAATCAGAGAGGCCCAGACAGCATCTCCCATTTGGGCCTCTTTCCACTGTTTTCCCCCTCTGCCTCTATCGCCTCTATCGCCTCTATCGCCTCTATCGCGGAAGCATTCGGATCTGCCAGCTGCTCCCTGGCATATGCCTGCCCGCGCCATTTCTTTCGAAAAATAGAAAAGGCCTGTGGGAATCACGAGGCTTCAGGCTTCCAGAAAAGCTCAGACAAAGGTCTTCTGGATATACTCCTTCGCCTCCAGAAGTGACTCACAGAACGTGTCGCACATCCGAAGGGATTCCTCGTCCCCCCGGTCCTGATCAAAGATCAGGATCGAATGGCAGCCGGCGGCGTAGGCCGAGCGGATCCCGTTCGGGCTGTCCTCAAAGACACAGCATTCCTCCGGCCGCGCGCCCATATAGAAAGCAGCCTTCAGATAGATCTCCGGATCCGGCTTGCAGACTTTGACCTCATCCCCGCAGAGGGTACGGTCAAAATAGTCCAGAATCCCGGTCCGGTTCCAGTAACGGGAGGCATCTGCCCGCGCCGTTCCCGTCACAATACAGAGCCTCCAGCCGATCCCCCTGAGGTAGGTGAGGAGCTCCCTGAGGCCCTTTTTCTCCGGAAGACCATACTTTTCCACCGAGCTGAAGAGGTATTCGTCCCGGATCTTCCGAAGGGCGTAGTAGGGCGCGTCCTTCCCGTACCAGCTATGAAACAGGTCCTCGTTCATACTTTTCGACCTTCCGCGGAACTGAAAGATCTTCTCCCGATCCATCGCATAGCCGGTCACCCGCCCGGCTTCCAGCCACCCCTCCGTAGAGAGGCGCTCCGTATCGTACATCGTGCCATCCATGTCGAAGAGCCCGACCCGAATTCTGCTATCTCCGCTCATTCTTTTCCTCCTGAGGTTTCAGACAGACCCAATCCCTTCCAGATCCTTAGCTCCCAGGGGCGGCCCGAAAGGCATAGTCTCCACGGTCAAGGCCCAGGACCATGACTTCAGCTGTTGCTATGTTTGTAGCTGTGGGGATCATATACCGGTCGCAGGCTGCCAGAATCGGCTGAATGAGCCTGAACACCGGTCCGGGTGCTATCGCATGATAGAAGATCACACACAGATCGACCTCATTGCGCTCAATTGCGCTGAGGACCTGCTCCGCTCCTCCCACAGCCAGCGATAAAAGATGCTCTGTCTTCAGATTTGCAGCGCTCTCAATCCAGGATGCTGTCGTGTCTGTAGCCAGGATTCTGTGCTTGCATAAAATCGGCCTATACGCATAACAGAATGCCTGCACGAGCTGGCGCTTCGCGATGTCCGCAATAAACGCAAGTGTCATGGCTATCCCTCTCTTCACCCACAAATCCTGCCTCTGCCATGTCAATGCCCCAAAAGGGAGAGCTTTTTCAGGTATTTACACAAAAATCAAGGCAGCTTATGGCCTTATTTTAGCACTTTTATCCTTAGAAGAAAAGCGAGCACGCATCTTAAAAGAGATTCCTTCATCACTTTGACAAAAAGCTCCCAGACAGAAGGAGAAAGGGGGCAGAGAAAAGACTTTGAGCAGAACTCTTCCAGTACGCTTCTATGCAGTCTTCGTATACGAGAGGCACTTAGGATTTGCCCTAGGCTATCGTTCGTGCATCAGCATATACCACGGCACGGACGATCGCTGGTAAATTCTCCTGGACGCGGGTCTGCCTGCCCAGTTGGGTTTTTGCACTTGCTGCGGGAAGTGTGATGACAGAGATGGTGAGAGAGATATAGACATAGATATTGATATTGATATGGATATGGATATACATATACATGTGCATATACATGTGTGTATGAATATACATATATACTTATATGCATACATGTATACAGAATTAAATATGAAAATATATATAATTATGCATGTAAACGTCGATATAGATAAAGATATAGGTATAGAAGCAAAGGACAGGTGCCTTTTTCATGCAGGCGCAGGCACCTCAATTCATCTTCGTAGCTTAAGGCGCCTTCATCTGGACAGGTTCGAACAATGCAGCCGAAGGGAAGCAGGCAGTCTGACAATTCGTATGAAAACGAAAAGAATGTCAGACTCTTCTTTTTGTGAAACCTGCTCAATTTCTCTTGATTATCTTTCCTTTTTGAGTGATAATAGCGAATGGAACAGGCAGACGTGGAGGGGTTTTCCAGTCTGCTTCAGCTTATTGTCCATAGGAGGGTTCTTTTATGAGTAGTATGAAGAAATACTGCGCAGAGTTTATCGGGACGTTTGTTCTCGTCTTTGTCGCCTGCGGTGTCGCGGCAGTCACCGGCTGCAGCGCGGAAGCCAATGCAGCCTACATTCTGACCGCCCTTGCTTTCGGTCTTGTCATCGTCGCGATGGCTTATTCGATCGGCAATGTATCCGGCTGCCACATCAATCCCGCAGTCTCGATCGGTATCCTGATCAACGGCGGTATGTCCGTTGCTGATTTCATCGGCTATGTGATCTCCCAGTGCCTCGGCGCAATCTGCGGCGCGGCTGTTCTGAGAGGACTGATCGGCACCAGCATGGGCCTTGGCTGCAATGGCCTTTATGACGGCAGTGTTCCGAAGTCCCTTGTGATTGAGATCATCCTGACCTGCATCTTTGTCCTTGCGATTCTCGGTGTTACCTCCAAGGTTGAAAACAGCCATGTGGCCGGCCTGGTCATCGGCGGCGCTCTGACCCTGGTTCATCTGCTTGGCATCTACTTCACCGGTACTTCCGTCAACCCGGCCCGTTCTCTTGGTCCGGCTCTCCTGCTTGGCGGTGATTCCCTGAAGGTTGTCTGGGTCTTCATCGTTGGCCCGCTCATCGGCGGCGCTCTTGCTGCAATCATCTGGAAGGCTCTGAAGAGCGAGTAATCCAGATCAGAGAAGTGGATCTGGTAATGCACATATCCGCGGCGCGTGAAGAATCACGAGGAATCATGAGGGATACACGCAATGTTATCCGGGGAAAACAGTTGGTCAGTCCATGTGTTTTCCTGCATAAGTGGCATTCTGATTCAATTAGTTTTATGAGCAATCAAATATAGGAACAATAATATAATGGATCAAAAGAATCCCCGGCCTTGCCGGGGATTCTTTTCTGCTTTCAGATGCCTCATGGCATGAGCCTCCGCAAGATCCATCGTTGAGACAGCCCCGGTGCCCTCGCGCGAATAAACCCAAAAAGGCCTGGCGGGCATAAATGAAACTTCAAAAGGCACGGCAGCGATGCTGTCTCATTCTCCTCGGCTCAGCCGAAAGCTCTGCTTGCCGAAAAGCAGTTTGTCTTCCCGACAGAGTCTGATCATCCATTCCGTGCGCATTCAGTTTGTCTGCGGCCTGATCGTGTTTCGCATTTCTGTCTCTGCGCGTGCAGATGAAGCATCTGCCGCTTTTCATATGGATGAAAGGGATGGTTTGCTGTAATCGACCTGGAAGATCCCAGAATCCACATCAATTCTCATTTTTTGGATCTCGACAAGGGATGAGGAGTCCCAGATTTCACCGGCCAGGTCCTCATCGGCTTCGAGGCCGTCGAACGCATCACAGAACGTTTCCGAGTCAGAGTGATCGATCATGACAATGACATCGTTCCGAAGAGTGTTACAAGGATACAGACGAAAGCCTGTGTCCGGCTGAATACCTACAGGAACTTGCGGCTGGACAGCTGCAATCAAAAAACGTATTTCTATTCTCAATCAAGGACAAGTGCCGGCAGCCAGAACAGATCTTTTTTTCAGGTCTATGCCAGGAAGCTGCGATCTGCCAGTTCTCACCGAA
>CADBUA010000048.1 GCA_902797665.1 uncultured Lachnospiraceae bacterium
CCTTTCCATTCCCCTTTCCATTCCCCGTTCCATTCCGGACCGCTTCCGTGTGAACCTGTCCCCTGCCTTTCCTGCCTTTCTGTCTCGCCATAAAGCGCCTCATCCCCCTTCTATCTTAGCACACTTAGCAGATCATTCGCGCATCGATGCCGGCGTCCATTGGCTTCCCTGCCCGAAATTGGAATAGAAATCCAGATATCTCTCAGCGCGCTGACAGAGTCTCTTGTCTGGCTGCGTATATACTCGCGGACCGGACAGTTGCAAGCTCTTGGCAGATCCAGGTGCTTCCGGGTATCGCGCCAAGCTTAACCAGCTATTTCCGTTTTCAGGCAAGCCCCCTATCTGTGCTCATTATGATACCGTTTCGGTGATCGTTGTCAAGTCTGCTTTGAGTCTGTTCTGGTTCTGACTACGCTCAGCTTGAAGTCATGAATCTGCCAGCGGCTATGCTTCTATGTTATCCAAATCAATATAATGCTTTTTATTTCTTATAATTATATTATATTTATCCTATACTTTTTATACATCTTCTATGTTTTATATATATAAAAAGATCCGTCGGGTTTTCCTATAGAACTCCCCGCTGCTGCGGGCCGGGACATTCGTTTTACTGGTCTGGAACAGCCAGCCAAATATATTTGATAAATCAGATTTTATATGAATCTATATGATGTATTATCTCTTGTTTTTTCACATATTATTCAATAAAATCACATATCAGATTGACTTCTGATGAAGAGACTCTCTGAATGTGTTTATACAATTACATGATTTCCCTGAAAGCTCTCAGCATCCATGGGGATCTTGTCAAACAGAAGAAAGGGATTCGAAAGCTGTTCAGAGCCGTGATGCGGCAGGGGGGCTCCGATTCTGCTTTCACCATAATGCCAGGGGCCTGAAAAGACTCTGAAGAGCCCTCTTTGGAATTGGCGTCTCCACAGCCTTGAGGATCAAGCGCCGCCCTGCTTTACAGGGTCTTGTCCATCCGCTAGAATGAAAGCAGTCGCCGGAATGAAATCGCGGAGAACATTTTATCCCATTCAATGTCTGAAGAAGCGTTTTTGTAAGCTGTCCAGTCCACTTTGGCCGCTCGTCGACGAGCAAGGGTATACAGTTAGCAGCAAAGGCCAGGCGCACTTTCAATGCAGGCGCAGGAGCCTCAGCGCAGCCGGATGTCTACAGAAGCCTGTAACCAGGCAGGTACGTTTTTTCCAGGGAAGCATTCGAATCTGCCAAGTGCCAGGTCGATAGATGCCTGCTCGTGCCCTCTTTTCACGGATTCTCACGCTCGCGGGGATCATTGCGCTTCCGTTTCTGTAAACAAGGATTCATCATACCCTCAGGCAGCCCTTTTATGAGGATTTGCCCTTAAAGGAGAAGCATTATGGCTGAGAATAAAGTGCTGGTTGTGTACTATTCCCTCGATGGAGACTGCGATTTGATCGCCAGGGACCTCCAGGAGATTACAGGGGCGGATCTGGAGCGTCTCTACCCGGAGAGCGAACCCCACGGAAAAGGCTTTGGGAAGATCTTCATCGGCGCCTTTACCGCCCGCATCGGCTTGAAGGTGCGTATCAGGCCCCTGAAGCATAAAATCGAAGACTATAACACCATCATCATCGTCTCTCCGGTGTGGGCGGGAACCTTCCCTCCGGCGATCGGAACCTTCCTGAAAAAAGAGCATTTCACAGGAAAAGACGTGCATCTGCTGGCAAGCTCCGGAAGCGGCGAAGCCTCTAAGATGCTGGAGCAGATGAAAATGGCTCTGTCAGGCAACAACATTCTCCTGGATCTCTCCCTGAAAAGCCCCCTGGCAGATCCGGATCGCACAAAGCAGAAGCTGGAGGAGTTCTGCCTCGCCTTCTTCTGATCTCCCAAAGAGCTTCCAAAAGCAGTTATGACAGGACCACAAAAAGCCCCGGCATATGCCGGGGCTTCCGTTTGTCTATCTATTAATCTTATAAACATATATTAACTATAATTAAATATATCTCTTAGTTTTATTTCAATATTTATCAGTTCTACTATCCTTTTTTGACCTCTCTATGCCTGATTTTTATGTACCTGTCCAGTCGCAGGCTCCTGTAGACATTCGGCCGGGCGCAGGCTCCTGCGCCCGCATTCAAAATGCGCCCGGCCTTTGCTTTTGAACTGTACGACCTCACTTGGCGACAGGCAGCCAAATCGGACTGATCAGTTACATTTTTATCTCCTGTCTTTTTCTTTTATATTACTCTTTTATATTACTCTTTTATCTTACTGATATATTATTCATTTCATCTATAACGCTGCCAGGTCATCTCCTCAGGCCGATCTCACGCCTCCTCCAGCTTCTCCCTCCGGCGGACAGAGGTCAGCAGGCGGCCATCCTGCAGATCTACCACGATGGCATCTCCCTCCAGGACTTCCCCTTTCAGGATCTCCCTGGCGGCGATGGTCTCCACGTTCTTCTGGAGGAACCTGCGCAGCGGTCTTGCGCCAAAAGTCGGATCATACCCGCCCTCAATCACAAAGCTCCTGGCGGAATCGGTCAGCTCGATGGAGATACGCTGATCCTCCAGGCGACGGTTCAGATCCTTCATCATCAGATCCACGATACAGCCAATGTTGTCCTTATTCAGCGGATGGAAGAGGATGATCTCATCGAGGCGGTTCAGGAACTCCGGTCTGAAGTGGGCTTTCAGTTCCTCCTGAACTGCAGCTTCTGCCGCCTCTTCAATCGTCCCGTCCTCTTTGATCCCCTCAAGGAGGTACTGAGAGCCGATGTTGGAAGTCATGATCAGGATCGTGTTCTTGAAGTCGACGGTCCTTCCCTGGGAGTCCGTGATTCTACCGTCATCCAGAACCTGCAGCAGAATGTTGAAGACATCCGGATGAGCCTTCTCAATCTCGTCGAAGAGGACCACCGAGTAGGGTTTCCTCCTGACCGCCTCGGTCAGCTGTCCGCCCTCGTCATAGCCCACATATCCTGGAGGTGCCCCGATGAGGCGGGACACAGAAAACTTCTCCATGTACTCAGACATGTCGATCCGGACGATGTTGTTCTCATCGTCAAAGAGGTTCTGCGCCAGAGCCTTCGCCAGCTCCGTCTTGCCAACGCCGGTGGGCCCCAGAAAGAGGAAAGAGCCGATGGGCCGGGTCGGGTCTTTGATGCCCGCTTTGGAGCGGAGGATCGCGTCGACGACCTTCTGTACCGCCTCGTCCTGGCCGATCACCCGCTCATGCAGGGTATCTCCCAGAGACAGAATCTTGGCCCGCTCTCCCTGATTCAGCTTCGATACCGGAATCCCGGTCCAACGGGAAACCACCCGGGCAATCTCATCCTCCGTCACAGACTCATGGACCAGAGAGAGATCCTTGTTCTTCAGCGCATTCTCCTCACTCTGAAGCTCCGCCTTCAGCCTTGGCAGTTCCCCATAGGTCAGACGGGCCGCCTCGTTGAGATCGGATTTCTGCTTGGCTGCCTCAATCTTTTTGTTCACCTCTTCGATCTGTTCGCGGAGTCTGCTGAGGTTACTGACCGCCGATTTCTCGTTGTCCCACTGGGCCTTCTTCGCGTTGAACTCATCTTTCAGGTCTGCCAGGCTCTTGGAGAGACTCTCCAGCCGCTCCTCTGAGGCCTGGTCGGTCTCCTTCTTCAGGGCGGTCTCCTCGATCTGCATCTGCATGATCTTCCGGTTGAGCTCATCGAGCTCCGTCGGCATGGAATCCAGCTCCGTCTTGATCTGAGCGCAGGCCTCATCGACCAGGTCGATGGCCTTGTCGGGCAGGTAGCGCTCGGAGATGTAGCGGTGCGACAGCACTGCCGCCGCGACCAGAGCACTGTCCGTGATCTTGACCCCGTGGTAGACCTCGTAGCGCTCCTTGAGCCCTCTCAGAATGGAGATGGTATCCTCCACCTGAGGCTCGTCCACCATAACCGGCTGGAACCTTCTGGCCAGGGCTGCGTCCTTCTCGATGTACTTGCGGTACTCGTCCAGCGTGGTGGCCCCGATGCAGTGAAGTTCTCCCCGCGCCAGCATGGGCTTCAACATGTTTCCGGCATCCATCGCCCCGTCGGTCTTTCCTGCCCCGACAATCAGGTGCAGCTCATCGATAAAGAGGATGATCTCCCCATCACTTTTTGAAACTTCCTGTAGAACAGCTTTCAGCCGCTCCTCGAACTCTCCGCGGTACTTGGCTCCGGCGACCAGAGCGCCCATATCCAGTGAGAAAATCTTCTTCTCCTTCAGGGCATCCGGCACATCACCCTTGGCAATCCGCTGCGCCAGGCCCTCGACAACCGCCGTTTTCCCAACGCCGGGCTCGCCGATCAGAACCGGGTTGTTCTTGGTCTTCCGGGAGAGAATCCGGATCACGTTCCGGATCTCATCGTCCCTGCCAATGATCGGGTCCAGTTTCTGGCTTCTGGCCTTAGAGACCAGCTCTGTACCATACTTCTCCAGGGAGTCGTAGGTAGCCTCCGGGCTGTCTGTGGTGACCCGCTGGTTTCCACGGACCGAGGACAGAGCCTGCAGGAAGCGGTCCCTCGTCAGGCCAAATTCTCGGAAGAACTCCCGCATGGACGGGGATTCGTTGTCCAGGATGGCCAGAAACAGATGCTCAACCGAGACATACTCGTCTCCCATCTTTTTCGCCTCATCCTCGCCCCCCAGAAGCGCCTTATTCAGGTACTGTCCGATATAGTGCTGACCGCCTGCCACCTTTGGCCTTTTGGCCAGGGCCTTTTCCAGCGCGTCACTGAAATACTCCTTCTGAATGCCCATCTTCTCGACGAGCCTTGCAATCAAAGAGTCCTCCTGATGGTACAGGGTGTAGATCAGGTGCTCTTCTTCAATCTCCTGGTTTCCAAAGTCAGAGGCTGCCTTCTCCAGGTTGTTGACCGCCTCGATGGATTTCTGCGTGAATTTCTGTATATTCATCATGACCCTCCTTTCCAAAAGGGCATTGTCTCCATTTCTTTATAAGAAGGAAGCGGCCATCGTCTGATCTCCGCTTCCAATCATGGTATATCATAGATTGTTAGCACTGTCAATAGGTGAGTGCTAATTCTTTTTCAATCCTTCTCCTCCCGGATTCTGCTTCTGGGTAACACGACGGATGATGCCGATCTTCTATTCATGCGGTAAGAGAAAAAGCCTCGAGAGGCTCCGGCAATCCGGAGGCCCTCGAGGCCTGACTCTTTCACG
>CADBUA010000049.1 GCA_902797665.1 uncultured Lachnospiraceae bacterium
GAGAGTGCGAGAATGCGAGTATGAAAGAGTCAACAGGAAGCGGCAGAGAGCAGCGCACACAGGAGCATCTTCGGAGGAGACTATGCTGAAACTTGCGATATACGGAAAGGGCGGGATCGGGAAATCCACCATGACCGCCAACCTCGCGGCAGCTTTTGCGCTATCAGGAAAGAAAGTGATCCAGATCGGCTGCGACCCCAAGGCGGACTCCACGATCAACCTCCTCGGCGGGCAGGCCCTTCAGCCGGTCATGGACTACCTTCGGAGCCACGAGGACTACCCTGGGGACTACAGGGAGATTTCACGGGAAGGTTTCGGCGGTGTGCTCTGTCTTGAGACCGGAGGCCCGACACCGGGACTTGGCTGCGCAGGGAGAGGGATCATTGCCACCTTCCAGCTGCTGGAGGAACTGGAGCTTTTTGAGAAGATCCAGCCGGACGTTGTCCTCTATGACGTGCTCGGGGATGTCGTCTGCGGAGGTTTTGCGGCTCCCATCCGGGAAGGCTACGCGGAGAAGGTCCTGATCGTGACCAGCGGGGAAAAGATGGCCCTCTACGCCGCCAACAACATCTTTACAGCGGTCAAAAACTTTGAGGACAGAAGCTACGCCAGAGTGCTGGGGCTCATCCTCAACCACCGGGACGTGGACCAGGAGACCGAGAAGGTTCAGCGCTTTGCGAAGGAGCGTGGCCTTGAGATTGTCGGAGAGATTGAAAGGAGCGGAGAGATCATCCGCTATGAGGACATGGGAAAGACTGTGATCGAGGGGGATCCCAGCCTCCCGGTCAGTCAGACCTTCCTGAATCTGGCAGACCGCCTCTGGAAGATTGGAGGTGCGGGATGAGGACAGAGATGGAGTCTGTGAGCCTGAAAAGCTGCCCTCCGGGAGCAGCCCCGACAGGCTCTGCTATGGAGCGGGTGCCAGTCTGGTACTCTGCCCGGGAGCTTTCAGATCTGGGCGTGGAGAGAATCCCGGATCTCTTTCAGCTGTCAAAGCACCTGATCTTCAGCTCCCCGGCAACGCTGGCCTTCAATTCCCCTGGGGCGGAGGGCTTTGGCGTCAAAAGGGCAGGCCTGGCCATTCCGGATTCGGTCATGCTGATTGTCTCCCCCGGCTGCTGCGGGCGGAATACCTCAGAGATCAGTGAGATGCCCCAGTATCGGCAGCGCTTTTTTTATCTGGAGATGGACGAGACGGACCTTGTGACAGGCCGCCATCTCAAGGCAGTTCCGGAGGCGGTGAAAGAGCTGGCGGAGAGCCTGCCCCAAAAGCCCTCTCTGGTGATGATCTGCGCCACCTGCGTGGACGCTCTGCTGGGGACGGACTGGGACCGTGTCGCCCGGAAGGCGGAGGAGCTTTCCGGTGTCCGGGTGCGCCCCTGCTATATGTACGCCCTGACCAGAGAGGGACGCAAGCCTCCCATGGTCCATGTGCGGGAGTCTCTGTATTCGCTGCTTGAAAAGCGAAAGCGGGAGCGGGGAAGCGTGAACCTTCTGGGTTTCTTCGCCCCGCTCATGGAGGACTGTGAGCTTTACCGTTATCTCCGGGAGGCTGGCGTGAGCAGGATCCGGGAAATCTCCCGCTGCCGCAGCTATGAGGAGTTCGAGACCATGGCGGAGGCCAACTTTAACCTGTGTCTGAATCCGGAGTGCCGCGCGGCAGCTGACATGCTGAGCGAACGCCTGTCCCAGCCTTATGTGGAGCTTGTCCGCTTCACAGACCCGGAACGGATTCACAGGCAGTACCAGGCCTTTGGCAAAGCCCTGGGGGGAGAGATCCGGGACCTTGAGGAGTATGAGGCCTCAAAGAGCGAGATCCAGGAAGTGATGGAAGCGTTCCCTGGGAGATGTGTTTCCATCGGGGAGTCCATGAACGGAGATCCCTTTGAGATGGCTCAGGCCCTCGCCCTCTCCGGCTTCCAGGTCCTGGAAGTCTTTGGCAGCCTGACAGCGGAAAACTTCCACTGGATTGAGCGCCTCACAAAAATCAGCCCGGACACCCGGATTTACTGCAATCAGGAACCCACCATGCTGTATTTTGGACTGGAGGAGGGAAGGCCGATCCCGGATTTCACCATCGGTAAGGATGCATGCTTCTATCACCCAGCTGTTCCCAGTATCCCCTGGAATGAGGACATCCAACCCTTTGGCTATGCCGGGGTGCGGGAACTTTATCGGAGGATCCGGTCGGCTCTCTCACAGAAAGAGCCTTCTGCGCCCGGCCGAATGCCTACAGGCGCTTGCGACTGGACAGCTGCAATCAAACATAGAAGGACTCAGTCATGAAAGGTCTTCGCAAAGTACTTACCCCCTTCGCGCCGGATCAGTCCGGCGCGGTATCCGTGCTCTACGCTCTGGGCGGGATGGTTGTGATTGTGGATGCCGGCGGATGCGCCGGCAATATCTGCGGGTTTGACGAACCCCGCTGGCAGGAGCAGGAGGTGGGGGCCATTTTCAGCGCAGGCCTTCGGGACATGGACGCGATCCTGGGCAGGGACGACCTCCTGGTCCGAAAGCTGGTCTCCGCCTCCGGGAGGATCCGCTGTTCCTTCATCGCCCTCGTGGGAACCCCGGTTCCGGCTGTGATCGGCACAGATCTCCCGGCCCTGGCCCGCATGGTGGAGAAAAAGACCGGACTTCCTTCCTTCGCGGTCAGCTGCAACGGCCTCCGAACCTATGATTACGGTCTGGAGGAGACCTACGCGACGCTTCTGAAACGCTTCGCGGAGAAAGTGCCGGAGATGGAGCTGAAAGAGAGGGAACTGAGCAGGCCAGGAGGGGCGAATGCGGTCTGTGAGACGCGGGGAGAAAGTGAATTGCCTCCGCATAGCAGGCGCGCGGTTGGCGTAATTGGTCTGACGCCCTTGGACTTTTTTGACGCGGCAGAGGTCAGACGCCTGACCTCTGCCCTCCGGGCGGAAGGCTTTGAGGAAATCCTTCTCTATGGCTATGAGGGCGGACTTGAGGCAATCCGGAGATCAGCCTCGGTCTCCCTCAACCTGGTGCTGTCCCCGGCAGGTGTGAAGGCAGCCCAGTACATGGAAAAGACCTATGGGATTCCTTATGAGATAAGGTGGCCAGTTTCTCTGGGGAGAGAGACCCTGGAGCGCCTGGCACGCATCAGTCTGGAGAAGGCGGAGAAGGGCCAGAATCTCAGGATTCTGGCAGTCCATCAGCAGACAGTGGCGGATTCATGGCGCGCGGAGATTGAGCGGGAAATTCCTGGGGCAGAAGTGACCACGGCCAGCTGGTTCATGATGAATGCGTCTGAAAAACGCCCGGGGGACCGGGCACTCAGGGAGGAGGAGGACTTCTCCTCCCTGGTCTCTTCAGGAGACTTTGGAGCCATCCTGGCAGATCCGCTCTTAAGGGAGCTTGTGCCAGGCTATCAGGGGGTCTGGATTGACGAGGGGCATTTCGCGGTATCCGGGCAGAGAGTCCGGGCAGGGTACAGAAAGGCCCTGTCATGATCAGCGAAGGGGAAAGGATCGACATGGAGAAAGCCAGGGACAAAAGCGTGGTGACCAGGTGCATAAGGGTCTATGGGATTGTCCAGGGCGTCGGCTTCCGTCCGACGGCCAGCCGCCTGGCGAAGGAATGTGGGATCACAGGGTCGGTCAGCAACAAGGGCTCTTACGTGGAAATCATCGCCCAGGGCACGGAGGAGGAGACCTCGGCCTTTTTCGAGGCATTGATAAAAAGGCCGCCCAGACGGGCGGTGATCCTCAAGAGCTCTGTGAAGGCATGGGAGACGGATACGAGATTTGCGTCCTTTGAGATCGTGGAGAGCGTGAAAAAGCGGGGAGAGATCTTCATCTCCCCGGATATCGCCATCTGTGAGGAATGCCGGGAAGAGCTGTATAATCCCGCCAACCGGCGTTATCTCCACCCCTTCATCAACTGCACCTCCTGCGGACCCAGGCTGACGATTCTCGATGCCCTGCCCTACGACCGGAGCAGGACTTCCATGAAGGACTTTCCCATGTGTCCGGACTGCGAGCGGGAGTACTACGACCCGAAATCCCGGCGCTATGATGCCCAGCCGGTCTGCTGCAATGATTGCGGCCCCAGGGTCTATCTCCTGGGACGGCATGAAACTGGCCCGGAGGCGATCCGCTATACCAGGGAGCTTCTTGCCCGGGGCGGGATCGCCGCCGTCAAGGGGATCGGGGGCTTTCATCTCTGCTGTGACGCTTCAAACCCGGACGCGGTAGCCCTTCTTCGAAAGAGGAAGAGCAGACCAACGAAGCCTTTTGCTGTCATGATGAAAGACATGGAGACCGTGGAGCGGGAATGCGTGGTCCCGGATGCGGCCAGGGAGATTCTGACAGGCCATCAGAAACCGATCCTGCTCCTGGAAAGAAAAAAGGATGGCGGGGCGAAACTCTGTGAAGGCATCGCCCCCGGGAATCCAAAAGTCGGCGTCATGCTTCCCTACGCACCGATTCAGATGCTGCTGTTTGACTACCAGGATGAGACAGAACTGTCGGACATCCTCGTGATGACCAGCGGCAATGTCTCCGGGGCGCCCATCTGCCGGAGCGATGAGGATGTCCTCTCGGAGATCGCAGACTTCTGTGACTGTATTCTGTCCCATGACCGCAAGATCCGAATCCGCTGCGATGACTCTGTCATGGACCTCTTTGAGGAGCAGCCTTACATGATCCGGCGTTCGAGAGGCTTTGCGCCGCTTCCGTATCTCCTCTCCGAGGAGCTTCAGGGGAGGGTGCTGGCGGTCGGCGGGGAGCTGAAAAACAGCTTCTGCATCGGGATCGACTCCCTCTTTTACCCTTCGTCCTACATCGGGGATCTGGCGGATGTCCGCTCGACAGCTGCCCTGAGGGAGACGATCGGACGGATGGAGACCCTGCTTGAGACAAAGCCGGAACTTGTCGCCTGCGACCTTCACCCGGGCTACGCCTCGACGGAGCTTGCGGAGAGCCTGGGCCTGCCCCTGCTTCGGATTCAGCACCACTATGCCCATATCGTGTCCTGCATGGCGGAGAATGACTACAGCGGAGAAGTTCTGGGCGCTTCTTTTGACGGGACCGGCTATGGGACAGACGGGACCATCTGGGGCGGGGAGATCCTCAGAGCCTCTTTCAGGGACTTTCAGCGTCTGGGCAGTATCCGGCCCTTCTGGCAGAGTGGAGGGGACGCGGCCTCCAGAGAGGGCTTTCGAGTCGCCTTTTCCATGATCTATGGTCTCTGCCGGCGGGGAGAGACCTTCGGGATCGAAGAGGAGACGATGGAAGGAAACTTCCAGGATCTGGCCTTTCAGCTTGCAGGCAGGCTCGGCCTGACAGAGCGATCCAACATGAAGATCTTCGCGGCTATGTACGAGCAGAAGCTCAACACGATCCGCTCCAGCAGTGCCGGGCGCCTCTTTGACGCTGTGAGCGCGGTCCTCGGCATCTGCCGGGAGTCAACCTTCGAGGGGGAGGCCTCCAGCATGCTGGAGTTCTGCGCGGAGGCTTATGAGAAGAGAGCGGGATTTGAGAAAGCGCGGAAGGAAGCTGTCATTTCAGCCGGGAAAACAGTTGGAAGGGCAGATGGGATCGCGCCTGACAACGCTGGGATGAGGGCTGCATGGGAAGCTGCATGGGAAGAAGAGAAAAGGGCACAAGGAAAGGATTTCTTCTACCTTCCGACAGACAGTCTCTTTTCTGAGATTGTCCAAAGAAGGCTCAGCGGGGAGGATCCAGCTGCGCTGGCATTCCTCTTCCATGAGCGCCTGGCGCTCCAGATTGTGGAGGCCCTCCTTCGAGCCCGGGATCTGACCGGGATTGGAACAGCCGCCCTCAGCGGCGGCGTCTTCCAGAACCGACTCCTGCTTCGCCTGGTGAAGGAGGGATTAGAGAGAGAAAGGTTCCGCGTCCTGATCCATCACTATCTTCCGCCCAATGACGGCGGGATCTGCCTGGGACAGGCAGTTGCGGCCGCAGCCTTCCTGACAGAGGAGAAGAAGCCAGCTATCGTCTCAGATCCCGGATTATAAAGAGGCAGTGAAGATACGCCTGAGGCAGATCCTGGGTTTTTCTGGTATCAGATCGAGGCGTACGCCATTTTTCTGGACGTGAAAATCTGCAGATATCAATAGAAGATTTTAAAGTATATCATACATATAAATGCCAGAAATTGATTGTTTTATATGTTTTAAAGATGTAACAACCGCTCTGGGCGGTGGAAGGGGAGAATGCGATGTGTGTCGGACTTACAGCAAAGGTTGTCAATGTCAGCAGGGGAACTGCCCTCGTGGATGCCTCCGGGGCGAGACGGAAGGTCTCCAGTGCCCTTCTTCGGGATCTTGAGCCCGGGGATTATGTCATGGTGCACGCAGGTGCCGCGATCGCGAAGATCAATGGGAATGATGAAGAAGAGACGGATTCCCTGATGGGGGCTCTGATGGGTTTTCAGATGGATTCTCAGACGGGTTCTCAGACAGGTTCTCAGAACCGTTTTCAGATGGAGGGGACACTTTGAGTGAAGCGAATCTGGAAAAGGCCAGGGAGATCATCCAGTCCTATAAGGGACCGAAGAGGCGTGTCATGGAGGTGTGTGGGACGCACACCCATGAGATCTTCCGCCTGGGGCTGAGGAGTCTTTTGCCTGAAAACCTGGAGCTGATCTCCGGACCGGGATGCCCGGTCTGCGTCACGCCGGTCTCCTTCATCGACGAGGCGCTGATGCTGGCCGTGGAGAAGAATGCTGTGATCTGCACCTTCGGAGACCTGGTTCGGGTTCCGGGGTCGAAAGAAAGCCTGGCTGATGCCCGGGGGAAGGGAGCCAGGGTCCGGATTGTCTATTCCCCGCTGGACGCGGAGGAATA
>CADBUA010000050.1 GCA_902797665.1 uncultured Lachnospiraceae bacterium
ACAGGAAAGGACCGAGATGGCGGTAAAACTATTTGCGTCGATTCTGATCGGATCAACGGAGACAGAGATGAAGCTGTATGAGCTTGCCCCCAGAAAGGGCATGCATCAGCTCTCCTGTGCGAGCAGAAGAATCGATCTGGGCGTGGATGCCTACTCGCGGGGCATCATCTCCACCAAGAAGATGGAGCAGCTGATTGTTACGCTCAGGGAGTTCAAGAAGGTGATGGACGGCTACAATGTCAGCGGTTACCGCATGGTCGGAACCTCTGCACTCCGGGTCCTGCAGACCAAGCTGATCACCAAAGGCTATATTGAGGAACAGACGGGGCTGAAACTTACGATTCTCTCCAACTCTGAGCAGCGTTTTCTGGACTATAAGTCCATCGCCTCGGAGACGGATTCCTTTGAGGAGATCATCAAGACCGGAACGGCCATTGTGGACATCGGCGGCAATTCCTGCCAGATCTCTGTTTTCGATAAGGATAAGCTGATTACCACCCAGAACATCCAGATTGGGAAAATATCGACCCGGGAGATGTTCTACCCTATGGCGCGGAACAACGAGCATTTTGAGTCGCTGCTTCTGCAGCTGATGAATCATGAGCTTGACGGCTTCGGCAAGCTGTACCAGAAGGACCGGGAGATCCGGACACTGATCGCCACGAACCGGGAGCTTCAGCAGCTATTTAAGCCCCTGGCTTTAAAGCGCCAGAGCTCTGTGGTCTCCAGAGAGGATTTCATGGAGACCTACAGGCAGATCGCTGCCTTAGACCCGGAGGAGATCACCAGACGATTCAGCATTCCCTCGGAGGTGTCCAAGTTTGCGGTGTCCTCCGCCATCATCTGCAGGGCGCTGATTGACCGCTTTGACGCGGACTCGGTCTGGCTTCCGGAGGTATCCATCGGGGATGGTCTGGCTTTCGACTTTGCGGTTCAGAATAAGGCGATCAAATCCCCGCACTCCTTCAATGAGGACATCATCGCAGCCTCGAGGAGCATAGCAAAACGCTACAAGTCCAGCCCGGCACATGTCCGCGTGGTGGAGGTGCTGAGCCTGAAGATTTTTGACCAGACCAAAAAGCTGCACGGACTGGGAGATCGGGAACGGCTTCTGCTTCAGATCTCGGCCATCCTGCACAACTGCGGCAAGTACATTTCCCTGACGGATGTCTCGGAATGCGCCTACAACATCATCATGTCCACGGAGATCATCGGGCTCTCCCACGCGGAGCGGCAGATTGTGGCCAACGTGGTCAAATTCAACACGGCAGACTTTCTCTATTATGACAAGCTGGCCCTGGTGTCCTCGGTCAGCCGGGAGGAGTACCTGGTAATCGCCAAGCTGACAGCGATCCTCCGGGCGGCAAACTCCCTGGATCGGAGTCATCTGCAGAAGATCCCGGATGTGACGGTGCAGGTCAAGGGGGACAGTCTGGTCATCACAGCCCATACGGACGAGGACCTTACCCTGGAGAAGGGAACCTTGGAGGCAGAGAATTCTCTCCTGGAGCAGGTCCTTTCCCTGAAGCCCAAGCTGAGGCAAAAACGGGTCACAAAGTGAGATGGGCCGATTGGCGTTCTTTTCGGCGCATGGACCTTTGTTGTTCAGTTTTCAGAAAACAGCAGGAATCTCGGAGCAAGGGACATTGGCGATCGAAAGCCTGTATGATTGAAAAGCCGTAACTGTCCAGTCCGCTTTGTGTATCTTGCGCCGAGCCTGAACGTACAGAACAAAAGAAAAGGACGGGCGCATATTTCATGCGGACCCAGGAGCCTCGGCCCGGCCGAATGCCCAAAGGCGCCTGTGACTGGACAGCTACAAAAAGCTATGAGAGTTTTTCAGCAGACTCTTTTCATATAACGTAAAGCAGCCTGAGCATGATCCGAATGAGAACACACAGCCAGGAGATCCCAGAAAACTCCGGGCTGTTTAGGAGGAGAGAACCGTGGCGAAAGCGGGAAGTGAGAGCGGGACGATCGATTTTACGAAACCTGAATACTATACCAACCGGGAGTTATCCTGGCTTGATTTCAACTATCGGATTCTGGACGAGGCCAGGGATAAGACCAATCCGCTGTTTGAGCGGTTGAAGTTTCTGTCCATTACAGCCTCCAACCTGGATGAGTTTTTCATGGTGCGTGTAGCCTCCCTCAAGGACATGGTCCATGCCAAGTACACGAAGGTGGATCTGGCGGGTCTGACAGCAGAACAGCAGCTGAGCCAGGTGCAGAAGAAGTGCCATGAGCTCATTGAAAAGCAGTATACGACGCTGAACCGCTCTCTGATCCCGGCATTGAAAAACAGCGGGCTGGAGCTGGTCAGCCCGGAGAACCTGTCAGAGGAGCAGGCTGATTATGTCGACCGCTACTTTGCGGAGACCGTATACCCGGTGGTCACCCCCATGGCGATGGACAGCTCCAGGCCGTTTCCGCTGGTGCTGAACAAAACCCTGAACATTGGGGCCCTGATCTCTGCCAAGAAGGGCGGAAAGGGAGACCAGGTCACCGAAAACCTTCTGAAAAACGGAGAGCGGATCATCCGCAAGATGACAAAGGAGGAGGGAGACGGCAAGGAGGGAACCATGTTCGCAACGGTTCAGGTGCCCTCGGTTCTGCCCCGCCTGGTCCGCCTGCCCGGGAAAGGGGACGGTACGAAGGCTGCGATCCTTCTGGAAGACGTGATTGAGCGGAACATGGACAAACTGTTCTCCGGCTACAACGTGGTCTCCGCTCACCCCTACCGAATTACCAGAAATGCGGACCTGACCATCGATGAGGATGATGCGGACGATCTCCTTCAGGAAATCCAGAAGAAGCTGAAAAAGCGCCAGTGGGGCGAGGTTATCCGTTTCGAGTACAAGGAAGGGATGGACAAGAAGCTCCTCAAGCTCCTGAAGCGGGAGTTTTCCGTGAAGGAGGAGGAGGTCTACGCCATCAGCGGGCCGCTGGATCTGACCTTCCTTATGAAGATGTACGGTCTTCCAGGCTTTGAGGCCTTCAAGGACGCGCCCTACACGCCGCAGCTGGTCCCGGCTCTCATGCATCTGCCGGAGGGGGCGGATCTCTTTTCGGCGATCCGTGAGAAGGATATTTTCCTGTCTCACCCTTATGAGACTTTTGATCCGGTGGTGAATCTGATCCGCACGGCCTCTGAGGATGAAGACGTTCTGGCCATCAAGATGACCCTCTACCGGGTCAGCGGGCATTCCCCCATCGTCGCCGCTCTGGCCCGGGCTGCGGAGAAGGGAAAGCAGGTCATGGTTCTGGTCGAGCTGAAGGCCCGCTTTGATGAGGAGAACAACATCCAGTGGGCGGAGATGCTGGAGAAGGCCGGCTGCCATGTCATCTACGGCCTGGTGGGCCTGAAGACCCACAGCAAGATCGCCCTGGTGGTCCGCCGGGAGGAGGACGGCATCCGCCGCTACGTACATCTGGCGACGGGAAATTATAATGATTCCACGGCCAAGCTCTACACAGACTGCGGCATCATGACCGCTGCCCCGGCCTTCGGCGAGGATGCCACGGCCGTCTTCAACATGCTCTCCGGCTACAGTGAGCCCAAGCACTGGAACAGACTTTCCCTGGCGCCCATCTGGCTGAGAGGCAGCCTCTACAGCCTGATTGACCGCGAAATCGCGCACGCCAGAGAGGGGGAGGCAGCCCACATCACGGCGAAGATGAATGCCCTGTGTGACCGGGATGTCATCGCCAAGCTGTATGAGGCCTCAGCGGCGGGCGTGAAGATTGACCTGATTGTCCGTGGGATTTGCTGTCTCCGGGTGGGGATTCCGGGGATTTCGGAGAACATCACGGTCCGTTCGATCGTCGGCACGTTTCTGGAGCACGCCCGGATCTTCCGCTTTGAGAACGGCGGGCAGACGGAGGTCTATATGGCTTCCGCAGACTGGATGCCGCGGAACCTGGACAAGCGGGTGGAGATCATGTTCCCGCTGGAGGATCCTGACAGCGCGGCGGCTGCCTCGCACATCCTGGATGTCCAGCTGGCGGATACCCTGAAAGCCCATGAGCTGAAGGCGGACAATAGCTACGATAAGATTGACAAGCGGGGCAAGGTCCTGATGGGCGCTCAGGCGAAACTGATGCAGGAGGCCATGGAGGCGGGAAAGAATGCACCGGATCCTGTGGCAACCCGGGTTTTCACACCGGCAGAGAAAAAAGAGAGCTGAAGGAAGAAAACATGGATGACTCCGGCAGATTGTCGTTGACAGGACGGAACAGGCCGTGTGAGTCCTTTCTGGACGGCAGTCATAGATGGAAGTTCCTCGAACCTGAGACTTCTGAGAATCCTTCGCGCGGGCGCTTTTGTTTCGGTGGAAGCGAGAGCTGAGAATCTGCCTCCTTCGGCGCGAGCGGAGATCGGCAGAAACGAAGAAGAGAGAAGACTCTCCCGGCGTTTGCCGGGGGAGTTTATTTTGATGAAGCAAGAAAACGCGGGTAACGCTCCGGAGGCGATGCATCTAAAGCCGGCAGGGATCTGGATCCCTGATTGGGGCTGAGTTCAGGCCAGGGCGATCGTAGGAGCCTAAGCCCGGCCTCGCGCTTTAAGGCGCTTGCGACTCAAGCTTTTCTCTTTCTCTGGCGCATGGTGCGTGGTAGACTGAAAAGGATTGGGATCGGTATGCCCTTTTATAGAACAAAACGAACGGAGGGGATTGATGGCGGAGTATGCGTTCTTTGCGATGATGGCGCGGCTCAGATGGATTGACCGCTGGGCTCTGATGCGGAATTCGCAGGAGGAAAACCTGGCGGAGCATTCGCTGGAAGTGGCCATGTTATCTCATGCCCTGTGCGTAATTGGAAACCAGCGCTTTGGGAAACATCTGAACGCGGAGAAGGCGGCGGTGATGGCGATGTTTCACGATGCTTCAGAGATTCTGACAGGAGATCTGCCGACTCCGGTCAAGTACTACAGCCGGGAAATCCGCAGAGCCTATCAGGAGATCGAAGTCAGCGCGGAGGGACGTCTGCTCGCCCTTCTGCCGGAGGAGATGAAGGAGACCTACCGGGAACTGTTCAGCCCAGGGGAGGACCTGGAGGCGGAAAAGACCCTGGTCAAGGGGGCTGACAAGCTCAGCGCCTACATCAAGTGCATCGAAGAGCGGAAGGCGGGGAACCGGGAGTTTATCTCGGCGGAGAAAAGCACGCTGGAGGCACTGCATGCCCTGAACCTGCCGGAGGTAGAGGTTTTTCTGGATGAGTTTGTCGGCTACTATGGGAGAACCCTGGATGAGATCAATCCCTGAGATCTGTAGGAAGGATATTCACATAGGCCAGGATCGCATAGGAATACAGATCTGAGCAGCAGGAGACATGATACAATACAATA
>CADBUA010000051.1 GCA_902797665.1 uncultured Lachnospiraceae bacterium
GAGAAGGGACTTGGAGAGGCATCGGTCTATGACTGTGGCCTTGCCTCAACGCCGGCCATGTTTCAGTCGACCGTTCTGCCTGGGAGCTCCTTTGACGGAGCGATCATGATCACAGCCAGCCACCTTCCCTTCAATCGGAACGGGATGAAGTTCTTCACAAAGGATGGAGGGCTTGAGCACGACGAGATGACGGATGTTCTCACGCGCGCGGCAGCTCTGGCGGAGAAGTACGGAAAAGAAGATCCTGAAGATATCGTGTCCGCAGAGCTCTTTCCGCTGCAGACTGGAAAGCGGGAGTCTTTCGATATTGTGGATCTGTACAGTGAAGCGATGCGAGCCATCATCAAGGAGGAAGTGCAGAGCGAGGATCATGAGCATCCTTTGAAAGGCCTTCACATCGTCCTGGATGCCGGAAACGGAGCGGCGGGCTTTTTCGCCGACAGGATCCTTGCCCCGCTGGGCGCTGACACGTCTGGAAGTCGCTTCCTGGATCCGGACGGGACTTTCCCGAATCACGTCCCAAACCCGGAAGACCAGAGGGCCATGGACGCCATCAAGGAGGCGGTCCTGGCGTCCAGGGCGGATCTGGGGGTGATCTTTGACTGTGACGGGGACCGCGGAGCAGTCGTGTTCTCCGATGGGACAGAAGTAAACCGGAATGTTCTGATTGCGCTGCTCTCGGCCATCGTGAAGGACAAGAATCCGGACGCCGTGATCGTCACAGACTCCGTCACCTCGGACGAGCTCTCCGAGTTCCTGGAGAAGGATCTGGGTCTCAGGCATTTTCGCTTCAAGCGGGGCTATAAGAATGTCATCAACAAAGGGATCGAGCTCAACTGGGATGGAGAGAACTGCCCGCTGGCAATCGAGACCTCAGGGCATGGTGCCTTCCGGGAGAACTATTTCTCCGATGATGGAGCCTACCTGAGCGTCCGGATCATCTGCCGCCTGGCAGTTATGAAGCGGGAAGGGAAAGAACTGTCCTCCCTGATTGCAGGCCTGAAGAATCCGGCAGAATCGAAAGAACGGCGCTTCTCCATCGTAGATCAGGAGGGAGATTCCCGGGATTACAGGCAGTATGGGACTGAGGTCCTGGAAGCCTTCCGGAAATTCGCTGAAGCGGAGCCGCTTTTCCACGTGGTGGAGCCCAACTATGAGGGTGTTCGCATTTCCTTCGATGATCCGGAACTGAAGGGCTGGATGCTTCTCCGGAAATCCCTGCACGATCCGGTCATGCCCATGAACCTGGAGTCCGAAAAGGCTGGCGGAACGGACATCATCCTTCAGAGGATTCAACCTTTCCTGGAACAGTGGACGCGCCTCTCTGCTTCCTGAGAGACAGGTTAGAAGCGGATCCTAAGAGATGCCCTGGGCACCAGAATCTGCGAAAAAAGGATGAGGGCGGCATATGCTGGATGCTCCTGGCAAATCCGAATGCTTCCCGGTATAGAAAACATAGACGCAGATCCAGGCGCTTCACCCGACATTTGAGCCTCCCCGATCGTTCAGGCGGAAGTCTGCTGGATGATCTCATAAGATGATAAAGAGATGCCGTCTCCTCAGCTGAGGAGACGGCTTTTTTTCGAAAACTATCCAAACAGGGAAAACCGGGATTTGCCTTTCCGGATTCTTCCATATGGACTGTGGAGAACTGATAGGATTGGAGATAATCCCGTTTGGACCCGCCAGAAAAGGCTGCGGCGTTTCTATCAGATGCCGGATCCTATGAGACAAAACACGCTTTGTCTGAGCTTTCTGCGGCACAAAGCACTGCGGTACGGTCATCGGGCGGGAAACCGTTCCTGCAAAGACCAGCCAGAGACGCGAATAAACGTTGTTGCTCCGTGCAACATCTATTTCCGCCCGATTGAACAGCTTTATCGTGACATCGCCCTTGCCCAAGATATCCAGCTGGATACGATCAAATGATATTCCGGAGGCAACTGTCAAGTTCACATTGACCGCTGTTCGCCGGGCGATGTCATACAGTTCAAAAGCGAAAGGCCGGGTGCAGATTGCATGCGGGCCTAGGAGCCTCGGCCCGGCCCAATGCCTACAGGCGCTTGCGACTGGACAGCTGCGATTTTCCTTCCCCATTCGGACCGTAGATCACAGCGGCCGGCAGGAAATCTTTGATGCTTATCTCTTTCAGAGCCTGGAGAACAAACAGAAATACATCAGCCAGATCATGAGAAGCAAATCGCCGATC
>CADBUA010000052.1 GCA_902797665.1 uncultured Lachnospiraceae bacterium
CTTCGCTTCCATCCGCCCTGTTTTCGATCTGAAGGTCTCCGCCACTTTGGAGAATCGAATAATAGAAAGTCAGGAGACCGGAGTAGAGAACCGCCATATGGATGTTCCTGGCATCCAGAGCCTGCTGGCTGGTGAGGATATTCAGGAGTTCCTTGTCAGGACAAAAGAGCGCCTCCGCCAATTCGGGGGATTGCGTGGTTCTCAGCTGGGAGGCTGTAAACCCTGCGTTGTCTTTCGCCAGTCTGTTTGCCATTCTGACCCGAAGGTTGGCATTCTCCTCGTGGGGCTTCACCATCTCAAGCCCTTTCGCCCCGGGGATGAGCGGATCCGGAAGGAGCCTGAAGCTGGCATGCAGAAGATCACTGAGCCTGAGCCTGTCGATGAGGCAGTTTCCGGCATCTTTGAGATTGATCCCCAGGGGATATGGGATTGCAGGAACGTTTTCGGGGATCTCCTTCACCAGGATCTCTGAGAAGCGGAGATCTTCCTCGGTGGGGTTTTCGATGAAAAGCCCGGGAATGTCGATCTCTTGGCCCATTGAGGCGTCAATGTTGGCGTTCTGCCATTTCACAAGGTCCAGAATGGCGTAGCTGTCTGTTTGGAACAGAAGCATCTGCTCCGGAAGAAAGGGGGCGGCGACGATGCTGTTGCTGGTGAAGCTCATGAGCGAGTCAGCCATGACACAGAAATATGGGGTGAAGCCCAGATATTGGACCAGAAGGCTGTATTCAGCGGAGCTGTATTTTTTCCAGGCATCGGGATCCGGGTTCAGCGGCTGGTAGGTCACCAGCTGGATTGGCTTTTCGTGTTTTCTGATGGGTAGGCATGTGCCCATTGAATCATTCTCCTCTGGGCTGCCAGAGAGCGGAAAATGCTGCAAGTGCTTTTTTCGGTCCGGTTCTGCCTCTGACATTTTCAACGTTCAGACACAAACACCAGCATATGAGAGGGTGTTTGTCAGCCGGAACGGCGTGGAGCGCTGATCTTGCTTTTCTGCTCTTTACCGTATTTTTTGCAGAATGATAGTGGGAAATATCCGGATTTGCCAGGTGCTTCACCGGGATATGCATATCTCGCGTCTTTTTTGGCGGGTTTTCACGCTCACCGGGGACAGCTTTCAGGCGCATCCAGGAGCCCCTGTGATATACTGAATCCAGAGCAAGCAGGCATGTTTAAGGCAGAGATGGGGATCGTGAGAGCTGTAAGGCAAAGGGAACTGTCCAGTCCGCTTTGCTCGCTTGCCGCCAAGCGAGGTCATACAGCTCAAAAGCAAAGGCCGGACGCAGATTGAATGCGGGCGTAGGAGCCTCAGCCCGGCTTCGTAGCTGGACAGCCAAAGGAAAAGAAGCCTGAGAGGGATTGGTCTTGAGGGAAAGGAAGCCCAGAGGGGAAGGTCAGTATGAGAATGAGCGGTATGGACATGGACGCAGGAAAGAGATGGGGAACTGTCCAGTCTGCTTTGCGCACCTGCTGCGCAAAGCGAGGTAATACAGTTCAAAAGCGAAGGGAGAAGTTTTTCAGGGGACTTCTCCTTCTCCTGCTTCTGGCATCGATTTCCCTCAGCCAGGGAATTCCCGCGAGAGCGGCAAAGCCCAGCTACTACAACGGACCCTGGTGGAATGATGGCCGCACGGTCTATCTGCTCTCTGCGAATAAGATTGAGAGCTTTTCAGTTGGCGTGAAGACCGCCCTCATTCACGGAGAGATGTCGAAGAACAGGATTAAAGGGATGAGCATCCAAAAAACGGCGGTCTATCCGAATGCGAAGAAAACATTTCAGCTTTCTCCAAGGGTGATCTATGTAATCCTCTCCACGGATGCTGGAAAGTATGACAAACTCAGCAGAACAAAGTTTCTGGCCATAGCGGCTGAAGCCATCCTGTCCGGGAATGAAACGCCCCGGATCGGATTGATTATGAGGGCAGGGATTGTCGTTGAGATGTATCTTCAGTACTGAAGACTGGGATCGTATACCCGGAAATCTATAGCAGCGCGCGTAAGAAAGAAAAGATGGGTGTGAGAGACATATGCCCGTAGATGTGCTTATATTGCATGTGAGTATATTTAGATATAAAAAGCTCTCATAAATATATCCATATGAATGCATAGAGAAAGGACATCAGGCATACCCTCATGTCCTTTTCTTTGCCGTGGCTGAGAAGCTGCTGAAGATGCCGCTCAGCTATGCGTCGATTAAGAGGTCGGAGAAGCAGGCGGGCTGACTTCACCGTATTTGAGGCCTGCCTTTTCTGTGCCTTCGCCTTTCCAGGGACTTATGTGCGCCGCGAAAAGGCATCTCAGGATTACAGGGGACGCAGCTTCCATTCAGCCCAGAAAGGTGCAGGGAGCCGTATCTCAGCTCCAGTGTTTCAGTCCGGAGAGATAGGCGTCATATTGTTTTCTCCGGATGGCCTCTTCCTGCTGGTCCGGGTTTGGCATATGGGCGATCAGATAGTCGATCAATGAATCCCTGGACTGGTAGACGAAATTTCCATCCACATAGCACCACCTGCAGTAGTCCTCGTTCAGGCTTCCATCCACCTCACGGCTGATCATATCGTCCTCGTTGAGCGGCATCCCGCAGCATTGGCAGAAAAGCTGTCTTGGGGATCCCAGCAGCGTATTGATGGAGACAGAGAACTCCCGGGACAGAAGCTTCAGAGTCTCCGTGTTTGGCTGTGTTTCTCCATTCTCCCAGCGGCTGACCGCCTGCCTGGTGACCATAAGCCGCTTTGCCAGCTCCTCCTGGGTCAGATGCTTCTTCTCCCTGAGCTTTTTCAGAATTTCTTTGTTTTCCATGATGATCCTCCCGATCGGTTCAGGTTTTTCCGTTTCTACTTTGATGTTATTCCTGGGAAAGAGAGACGGCAAGCAACTGTCTGTTGCCGCACTTGTTTCAGCCCTGGATCGATCGACATCCAGGGCTCACGATCTGAACGCCTCAAGCAGCCGCAAATAGAATGTTTTAAATAAAAAATAAGATAAAAGATTTAAGTAAAAAGAATTAAGCGGAGACTATGATGTAAAAAGTCACAAAAATAGAGCAATAAATAAAGCAACTGATTCAAGAAAATATGAATAAACAGATTCAAACAGAGACAATACTATATAAAGGCATAAGTAAAGAACTTCAGATAAATAAAATCAGATAAAAATGAATAAAAAACTTAAAATGAAAGACCTTAAATGAAAAACTTCAAATGAAGATTCTAATGTAAAAGGATCAAAATAGATAGTTTCAAGTAAAGAGCTATAAGAGCATACATGCCTCTTGCGATTCATCTGCTTGGTATACCTGACTTTGGC
>CADBUA010000053.1 GCA_902797665.1 uncultured Lachnospiraceae bacterium
CAGTCATCTTCTGCCGCATCTTGAATAATGTATTTATATTTGCTTTTATTCTCACATTCTATATTCAGTGCTGGATACGCAAATCGCGCGGACACGCAGCTCCTACAGAGCCTCTGTATAAAGGCTCTCCCGATACTCCCGCGGGGTCTGTCCTGTCTGCTTCTTGAAGATCCTGCTGAAGTAGTTGGGATCGCCATAACCGCTCATAATCCCGATCTCCTTGATCGAGAGGCTGGGATCCCGGAGGGAATCCCTGGCTTTGGCAATCCGGAGCCCTGTCAGGTATTCAATAAAGTTCTCCCCGACCTCTGCCTTGAAAAGACGGCTGAAGTAGTAGGGACTGACATTGACCTCCCTCGAGACATCATCCAGAGAGATATCCCGGGTGAAATTTTCCTTGATATACTTCTGCGCCCTGGCCACCGTGGACTCAGACCGCTTCTCATCCCGATCCCGGATCCCGGCGCAGACCCCGGTCATCTTCTCAAGAAGCCAGCCCCAGATGCTCTCCGCATCGGGAAATCCCATCAGCTGGGACAGGTAATCCTTGCGATAGGTGTAAGCGTAATCGACAGCCCCGGCGTCGAAAGCCATGCGTTCCGCCCGCATGACAAACTCCAGGCACTTGAGGCGCATGCTGTTCAGGTCCTCTGGCTTCTGCGCGGAAAGCCAGGAAAAAAAGCGCATCAGGTCCTGCTGCATCTTTCCGACTTCCCCCCGTTTCAGGGCGTCGAAGAGATCCTGCTCCGTCGTGATCGGATAGTTTCCCTCCAGATTTCCACGCTGAAGGCAGTCATCCGCATGACAGATTCGGGCCCGGGACGCGAGCAGGGACTCCGAGGCCTCCTGGCAGCTCCCCCGGACGCTCTCCAGTTTCCAGAGCTTCCCGATCCCCAGACGGAAATCAAGCTCCGTCTGCTCTTTGAGCCGGGTCAGAATCTTCTGTGTCAGGTCAATGATGGAGATCCGCTCCTCATAATCGATCCTTTCCCCGGCGTGGGGAACAAAGACGATGATGCGATCTGACAGCACAGGTCCGATGATGCAGTTCTGAAAGGACTTGATAACCGCACGGATCTGGGGGTAGCTTTCCTGGGCATGCACCCGGCTCCGAACCGTGGAAAGGAGTTTTCCGTCCGTAAATGCGCCGAAGCAGAAGACCTCCGCGTAGGCATAGTTCTCATGAATTTCCAGAAGATCGCGGTACTCCGCGTCATCGGCGAGCTTGTCCGAGAGCAGAATGGCGCTTACATACCCCGTCTCCACCACCGGGATCACGGTCTGAAGCTTCTCCTGGATCTTCAGCTGAAAGTGGCGCTCCTCCCGGATCCTGTCCACCTTCCCTGAGGCCTCCCGCACGGTGTCGATCACCATCTGCCGGGAGATGGGCTTCATCAGATACCCCTCCACCCCAAGAGAGATGGCTTCCTTGGCATAATCAAATTTGTCATAGGCTGAAATTACATAAAAAAGAGCATTCTGGTTGAAGGCGCGGATCTCCCGGATCGCCGTGATCCCGTCGATGCCGGGCATCCGGATGTCCATGAATACAATGTCCGGATGAAAGTTTTCCGCCATCTCTATGGCTTCCCTTCCGGTCTTCGCTTCCGCGTACTCGATGCTCCCCTCAAAGTATTTTGAAAAGATCGCGCGGAAGGACTCCCGCATGATCCCCTCATCATCAGCCACCAATATGCGTACCACTTGAACTCCTTCCTGCTCCAGCTCTCCGGGCGATCGTTCTTTCATCAGGATCTGTCTGTTCGTCCTTTGCGGACGGATATTCAAAAGCCTTCTGCTTCTGCTTTCGGCCAGGAAGATCCGCCTGTTATGCCCATGGGCGCGGGAATCTGCGACAAAATGGGCGCGAGTGGGCATTTACCGGTGAAGCATCCGGCAGATTCGAATGATTCCCGCTATCAAGTCTCAGGCTGGGGATCGGCTAGGATCCAGCAGGATCCATCTGCCGGGCTTCCTCCTGCTGATTCCCACCATCTGGCAGCGGCAGGAGGATGGTCACCTCCGTGCCGAGGCCCGGACCATCACTCCAGATGCTGAACAGGTCCTCCTGATTATAATACAGTTCCAGGCGGCTCTTCACGTTCTGAAGGGCGATCCCACCCTTATCCCGCTCCTTTCGGGAGAAGAGATTCTCCAGCAGCTTTCTGGGAATCCCGGCCCCATTGTCCGAGACGGTGACCCGGACGCATTCGGTCAAAGCCGCGGTATCCTCCGCCTCCATCTTCTCCACGGTGAGAAATATCCGTCCCTTCTCATGGTCGTCGTGTATGCCATGCTGCACTGCGTTCTCCACCACCGGCTGAAGGAGCATGGAGGGCATGCGGATCTCGGAGAGATCGATGCCTGGCTCAATTCTCTTCTCGAAGTGGATATCCCCGGAGAAGCGCACGTTCAGGATATAGATGTAGTTGTCCACCGAGGAGAGTTCCTCTCTGAGGGAGGCGTCCCCGCCGGTCTTGACCACGTTGTAGCGGAAGTAGTCCGCCATGTGGGAGAGAAAGTCCTCGGTCCGGTCCGCTTCCTCCAGCACTGCCAGCTGCGACGCTGCGTTGAGGCTGTTAAACAGAAAATGGGGGTTGATCTGCTCCTGGAGAAACTTCAACTGGGCTTCCTTCAGGCGGGCTTCCATGGTGAGCTCTTTCTCCTTCATCGCCGCCTCCTTCTCCAGGGAGGTTCGAAGGCGCTCAATATACTCCCGGATGCTGCGGAGCATCTTTCCAAAAGCGTCACTCACAATGCCGATCTCATCTGGGGACCTCTGGGCGGGCAGCTCCACGTCAAAATCGCCGGCGGCCACCCGGTCCGCGGCCATGGCCAGCGCTTTCAAGGGACTGATGCAATCATGAATGATGGCAATAGAGAGAAACAAAGAGAGGAGGAAGGCGGCCCAGATCAGGAAAAGGCTCCAGCTCTCCAGCACGGTCATGGCGTGTTGGAGATACTGGTAATTCTCCGTATTCTCGGAAAAGCGGAGCTTATTCAGCTGATAGATATAGGCCTTGATGGAACGGCAGAGAGAGAGGGCCTCGGCGTACTTCTCCCGGTACTTCTCGACATTGCGGCCGCGCTTGGCCTGCACGGCTTCTTCCGAGACCTTCAGATAGGTCTCGGACATCCCTCGGATGTTCTTCTCCAGCATCATCGTCTCACTGGCAAGGATCCTGTCGTTGAACTCCCCTGTCAGATCCCGGACCGTCTGCCCGAAACGGTAAAAATCCCTGAGGGCCGAAGAACTCCGCTGATTCAGATAGTCGTAGCTGCTTCTCTCCACCCCGTCCAGGGCTTTCTCCAGTTCCACGATGGTGGAGTTGGAGACAAAGACCGAGTTGATCTGCCGGACCATCGAGCTGGTGGTTCTGAAGACGAAAAGATTGACCGGAAGAATCAGGCCCAGCATCATGGCCATGACCAGGGTCAGCCGCCCTTGAATGGAGTGAAAATACCGCAGCGCTCTGTTTCCCTCTCTCATGCGTTTTCCTCCGAGATTCTCCTCGACCAGATCTTCCGGTTCTGGTAGAGGTAAAGATTCTCCCGCCTGACATTCTCCAGGGGGATGTTGAAGTAATCGGACACATGTCCATAGGAAAGGTACTCCGTCAGGGCACGCACGCAGCTTCTTCCTAAGGCCTGGGTATCCACTGTCACCACCGCCGGGATCAGGTCTCTTCTCAGAGCCGACAGGACAGACGCGCCGGCATAGTAACCGATCAGCTGGACCCGGGCGACCATGTTGTAGTCAATGAGCGCCTGCAGAGCGCATTCTGTCTGAACCGGGGTCAGGCAGATGAGGACATCCGGGGCCTTCTCCCCGAATAAGAGGCTGCGGATCAGCTCCTCCAGCTCAAAGAGGGCGGAGCTGTCCACACCGACCGTGGTCAGTTTCATGCTTCTTCCCTGGGACATGTGGGAGACCGTGCGAATCATCTGCGAGCGGATCAGGTTGATGGCGGCACCGTCGATCAGCGCGTCATCCAGAAGGCAGACGTTGTTGACCCCCTCGTGAAATCCCCTGGCAGCATCCTCCCCGCACATCTCCCCCAGCTGGTGGTAGGAAATCCCCACAAAGCTGACCCGGTCAGAGTCCGGCACATCCCGGAGAAAGGTCACCACTGGGATCCCCGCTTCTTTGCTGTCCCGAAGCGCCTGACTGATCCCCTCCTCCCCATCCGGACAGAGGATGATGCCGTCAACACCCGAGGCGATGCCGATTTCGATGAGCTCCGATAAGGAGTAGTCCGCCAAAGCATCCCTGCCGCCCCATTCCAGGATGGCGCCGGTCTCCTCCGCCTCTTTCTGCGCCGCCTCAAAGATATCCCGGGTCATCTCCGAACGATCCGTGGAGAGGAAGAGATAGTGGTGCTCATATTCCGGTGAAAGAATGCTGCGGGAGATGACCTGGAGACTCCTTCTGTAGGTAAGTCCCATCCCCGCCAGAATCCCCGCGATCAGGCAGACTCCCGCCGCCGCGATCAAAAACGTTCTCCTCACGCCGAGCCTCCTCACGACAAATCTGGCGGCGCAGGCAATGCCTGTGCCGCCAGATCCTATCCGCTGCAAACGATCAAAACAGAAATCGCTTCTGAACTGTATGACCTCGCTTTGCGCAGCATGTGCGCTAAACGGACTTTACAGTTACAGGAAATCTTCCGAAATCCCCGCGCTTATACCGGGCACCATTCGAATCTGCCAGAGTTTTTGCGCTATATGCCCGCTCGCGCCGCTTTTATCCAGAGACTCGCGCCTGGGGTATATCTCCGCTGATCTGATTAAGGAAAATGCAGGCGCATCATTGCGGGGATCCTGCTCTTTACTTTGCTCTCTTTTTGGAGAGGATGTCGAAGGCCACGGCCCCGAGCAGGACCACGCCCTTGACTACCTTCTGATAGTTGGCGTCGATGTTCATCAGGCTCATGCCCAGGTTGATCACACCGATTAATGTCGCACCGATGACCATGCCGGTGACAGAGCCGGCTCCGCCGTAGGCGGAGACACCGCCGACAACGCAGGCGGAAATGGCGTCCATCTCATAGTTCGTGCCAGCGGTGGAGTTGGCAGCCTGGAATCTGGCGATGACAGTCCAGGTCGTGACGACGGTCAGGATGGCCATGTTCATGTAGGCCAGGAACATGATCTTTCTGGTGTTGACGCCGGACAGGTACGCAGCTTCTTTATTGCCGCCGACTACATAGAAATGACGGCCGATGGTGGTCTTGGAGGTGATAAAGCTGTAGATCAGGACAACCACAGCGACCCAGACCAGAACGGTGGGGATGCCGCCGGCCATGCCGAGCTTGTAGGCAAATAGCAGAATGACAGCGGCCATAAGCCCGCTCTTGATGGCGGCAGCCTTGAAGCTGTCCGCCTCATAGCCCTTCTTCAGGCGGGATGCCCGGGTTCCGAAAATCACCAGGACCACCAGGAAAGCAGCCACGAGCCCGACGATCATGCAGGGCATGTTCAGAACATTCAGCTTGGTCGAGAAGAGCTTTCCGGAAAAGAGCTTCAGAAACTCCTGCGGGAAGGGAGCAATGCTTCCAGTCTTGCTGTTGCCTGAGAGGACCGCAGTGCCAAGTCCGCGGAAGGCCAGATAGCCTGCCAGTGTTGCGATCCACGGCGGGATGTTGACATAGGCGATCAGATAGCCCAGAACGCCGCCGTAGATGATTCCAACCAGCAGCATCAGACCGACAGAGACGGGAACGGACATGCCGCGGACAACCATGAAATAGCCGCCGATGGCGCCAAGCAGGCAGACGAAAGACCCACAGGAGAGGTCAATGTTGCCGCCGGTCAGCATGCACATCAGCATGCCGGAAGCCAGGATGTAGACATAGGCGTTCTGCGTGATCAGCGCGTTAAACTGCAGCGGCTGAAACATCGTTCCTTTGGTCGTTATCGTGAAGAAAAGGTAGACAATGACCAGAACGATCAGCATGGTATTCTCTTTTAGAACGGTAGATATACTCTTTTTCATTGTCGTCTCCTCCCTCCTCACGCTTTTTCCTTCTTGGAAACAACATCGATCAGAACCGCCAGAAGCAGGACAACGCCCTTGACCGCTTTCTGATAGTTCGCGCTCCAACCCACGATCGACATGCCCTGGTTGATGACGCCCATCAGGACAGCACCGATGATGACGCCGGAGATCTTCCCGACTCCGCCGTAGGCGGAGGCCCCGCCGATGAAGCAGGAGGCGATGGCGTCCATCTCATAGCCCTGGCCGTAGGTCGGCTGGGCGGAGCTGGCTCTTGCCACAGTCAGGATGCCCGCGAGGCCGGCAAGGAAGCCCATGTTCGCGTAGGCCACAAAGTAAACCATCTTTGTGTTCACGCCGGAGAGCCTGGTGGCCTTCTCATTGCCGCCCACCGCGTAGAAGTAACGGCCGATGGCCGTGTTCTGCGTGATGTAGTTGTAGACAAACAGCACCAGCGCAATCCAGATGAGGACGGTGGGGATGCCCTTGTAGGAGGCCAGCTCATAGGTGATCCAGACCATCAGCGCCACGAGGATGACCAGGGTCAGCTTCTCAGCGGTGCTCGCGCCGGCAAGGCCCTTCTTCTGGCGGCTCTTCCAGCCAAGTGTGGTGCTGAGAGCAAAAATCAGAGCCAGAACAAGGCCGACCAGGAGGCAGAACATATTCAGCTTCCCGCCGGTGGAGAGGAAATCCGGGACATAGCAGTCCGCGCCGCCGCCGAAGAGGTTCAGGAAGGTCTGATTGTTGATTCCGACCGCGAAGCCCTGCAGAACCACATTGGAGAGACCGCGGAAGGCATACATGCCAGCCAGGGTTGCGATGAAGGGCGGGACCGAGATGAAGGCGATCCAGAAGCCCTGGAAGCATCCGATGGCAAGACCCACCAGAAGCATCACCAGGACAGCGATCCCGGCGGAGGATCCCTTGCTCATCATGACACCGCCGATGGCACCGGTGAAGCAGACAACAGAGCCGACAGCCAGGTCAATGTTTCCGCCGGTCAGGATGCAGAGCAGCATGCCTGCCGCCAGGACGAAGACGTAGCCGTTCTGGGAGATCAGGTTGTTGATATTCTGAGCATACAGAATCTTCCCCTTCGTCAGGATGGAGAAGAAGATCACCACGCCAACCAGGATGATGATCATCATGTACTTTTTGGCGGCTGCACCTATCGATTCAGACTTCATGATCACGCACCCCTTCCTGATTTCAGAATCATTGCCATGATGTTCTCCTGCGTCGCTTCCGAGGCCTTCATCTCTCCGACAATGCGGGAAGCGTTCATGATATAGATCCGGTCGCTCATCGCCAGGACTTCAGGCAGCTCAGAGGAAATCATGATGACCGACTTCCCTGCCTTTGCGAGGTCGTTGATGATGCAGTAGATCTCGTACTTGGCGCCGACATCGATGCCTCGGGTCGGCTCATCCAGGATCAGGATATCCGGCTCCGCGAACATCCACTTGGCCAGAAGCACCTTCTGCTGGTTTCCGCCGGAGAGGTTGCCCACCAGCTGCTCCACGGAAGGCGTCTTGGTGTTCAGCTTGTTCTTATATTCCATGGCAACCGCATACTCCTTGTCCTTGTCGATGACCGTGGCGGTGGAGATGCTGTTCAGATTTGCCAGGGAGGTGTTGACCTTGATGGACTGGGAAAGGATGAGGCCGTTGCCCTTCCGATCCTCCGTCACGTAGGCGATCTTATGCTTGATCGCGTCGGTCGGACTCTTCTTGAGATGGACTTCTTTCCCGTCGATCTTCAGGATGCCGCCGGTGAGAATGCCGTAGGACTGTCCAAAGATACTCATGGCCAGCTCGGTTCTGCCGGCCCCCATGAGCCCGTAGATGCCGACGACTTCCCCTTTCCGGACGTTCAGAGAGACATCGTTGACGACGATGCGCTCCGGGTACAGCGGATGATGGACGGTCCAGTTGCTGACTTCCATGTTGATCTCACCGATCTCAACCCCCTCCCGCCTGGGGAAGCGGTTGGTGATCTCACGGCCGACCATGCCCTTGATGATCCGGTCTTCAGAAATCTTCTCCGGCCCGTGGCAGTCGATGGTCTCGATGGTCGAGCCGTCGCGGATGACCGTGATCTTGTCGGAGACGTAAGCCACCTCATTCAGCTTGTGGGTGATGATGATCATGGTCATCCCCTGCTTCTTGAAGCCCAGCATCAGGTCGAGGAGTGCCTTGGAGTCTTCCTCATTCAGGGAGGAAGTCGGCTCGTCCAGGATCAGAAGCTTTGCCTTCTTGGCCAGGGCCTTGGCGATCTCGACCAGCTGCTGCTTGCCGGTACCGATCTCCTTGACCAGAACCTTGGAGGACTCGGTCAGTCCAACCATCTTCAGGTACTTGTCAGCTTCCATGTAGGTGGTATTCCAGTCGATCTTCGCCTTGAAGCCGCGCTCATTTCCCAGGTACATGTTCTCGCCGATGGACATCTCCGGAACCAGCGCCAGTTCCTGGTGGATGATGACGATGCCCTTGCCCTCGGAATCCTTAATGTTACCAAACTTACAGACTTCTCCGTCGTAGACAATATCCCCCTCGTAGCTGCCATAGGGGTAGATTCCGCTCAGAACATTCATCAGGGTAGACTTTCCGGCGCCGTTCTCACCGACCAGGGCGTGGATCTCTCCCTCCTCGACCTGAAGGTTGACGTTGTCGAGCGCCTTGACGCCCGGGAAGGTCTTCGTGATGTTCTTCATTTCCAATAATATTTTACCCAATGTCTTCCCTCCAAAGACCTTAGTCAGCAAAAGGGGCAGCGGATGAGCTTCACCCGCCTCCGCTGCCCTTATATAGCTGCAGGCGGGACAAGCCCGCCTGCAGTCATGTTTCGCTCTCTCCTGATCTCACTGATCCTGCAGGATCACTGATCTCACGCATATCAGGGAAAGATTCTTTCCTGCTCTCTTACTTCAGCTGATCCTCGGTGTAGTAACCGGAATCGATCAGAAGCTCGGTGTAGTTGTTGACATCTGCGAAGACCGGTTCGCACAGATAGGACGGAACAACCTTCACACCATTGTCATAGGTCTCGGTATCGTTGACATCAACCTCAACCCCGTTCAGGACCTGGCCAACCATCTTGACAACCTGAGCCGCAAGGGTACGGGTATCCTTGAAGACGGACATCGCCTGCTTGCCGGCGATCATGTTCTTGACGTTCTCGATATCGCAGTCCTGACCGGTGACGATCGGGTAGGTTCCGGTGTAGTTGGCTGCCAGCGCGTTCTCAACACCAAGAGCGGTGGAGTCGTTGGAGCAAAGCCATACATCAACGTTGGTTCCATCAGAGTAGTTGGAGGACAGAATGTTCTCTGCTCTGGACTGAGCGGTCTCAGTAGCCCAGGTCGGGGTCGCGACATCGTCAAACGCAACCTGTCCGGACGGGACAACCAGCTTGCCGCTGTCGATGTACGGCTGAAGGACATCCATCGCGCCGCTGAAGAAGTAACCAGCGTTGTTGTCACCCGGATCACCTGCGGTGCACTCCAGATTGAAGGGGCCGTCGACATTGTCCAGATCCAGGGTATCGACAATGTAATTGCCCTGAACGGTACCAACCATGTAGTTGTCGAAGGTCGCATAGTAGGAAACGGCATCGGACTGCATCAGCAGACGGTCATAAGCGATGACCGGGATCTCGTTCTCAGCGGCCATGGTGAGCGCCTCACCCAGGGAAGAACCTTCAATGGCTGCGATGACAAGGATTTCATCGCCGGAAGAGATCATGTTCTCGATCTGAGACAGCTGAGTCTGGACATCATTCGAAGCGTACTGAAGGTCAACTGTGTAGCCGGCATCCTCCAGCATCTTCTGCATGTTGTCGCCGTCCTGATTCCATCTCTGCAGATCCTTGGTCGGCATCGAAACACCAATCTTCTGGCCATTTCCCTGGATGACGTCGGCCTCAGCCTCGGTCTCGCCCGCGAATGCCATGGTGCTCATCGCAAGAACTGCTACGGATGCAGCTGCAAGAATCCTGCACATCGTCTTTCTCATTCCTTTTATCCTCCTTGTTAGAACTATTGGTTCCTTTGGCGGTCTCCCGCCGTCCTCATCATTATAGCAGAGAATCCCCGGGAGTTCATAGTAAATTTTTACAATCAAGGTGGACTTTTTTGGGGTGCCTTTCGGACAGATCTCCATTTTGGAGAGATTCTCCGCAAGGATCTGCTCCTCTCTTCCGTCAATTAGCACGAAAACAGGATTTTTTTGCCCCGCGGTTTTCGATCCTCCTGCGTTGCCGGGATTGAGAATCGCTCACGCCGCTTTCTCCCTTTCCTCGGATCACGGGAAAACAGCACATGGAAAGGCCCCGCATCCCATTCTCATCTCCCCGAGAACTTGTAGCATGTTCTGGATGTGAACTTTTCCCCTGCCTTCAGATATGGCTTCGCGAAGCCCTCCTGGTTGATGGCATTCGGGTAGAACTGGGTCTCCAGGCAGAAGCCTGAGCGCGGATTGTAGATGGCGCCGTCCTTGCCCTTCTCGTTCTTGCTGATGCAGTTGCCCGCATAGAACTGAACGCCCGGAAGGTCTGTGAAGCACTCCATCAGGATCCCTGTTCTGGGGCTGTATGCTTCCGCGAACTTGACCACACTGCCCTTCTCCTTCCTCAGGACAAAGTTGTGGTCATAACCGAGCACAAAGCGCAGCTGTTCATCGTCCGCTTCGATGTCGCGGCCGATGGCCTTGGGGCTTGTGAAGTCAAAAGCAGTCCCCGTGACAGACCGGTACTCTCCGGTGGGAATCGCCTGATAGTCGCGAACCGGCGTGTACATCTTCGCGGAGAGCCAGAGTTCCGTGTCCTCAATGGAGCCGGAATCATGGCCGGAAAGGTTAAAGTAGACATGGTTTGTCAGGTTGCATACGGTATCCTGATCCGACTCCGCCTCATAATCCAGGAAAAGCTCGTTGTCCTCTGTGAGAGTGTAAGTCACCACAGCCTTGAAGTTGCCCGGGTAGCCCTGTTCCAGGTCCTTGTCTTCAATCGAGAAGGAGATGGAGTTGTCGCAGAAAGACTTGGCCGAAAATGGGCGTTTGTCAAAGCCGTTCGGTCCGCTGTGCAGGTTGTTGTCGTTGTCATTGATCGCGAGCTGATACGTTTTCCCGTCAATGCTGAACCTGCCCTTGTCGATGCGGTTTCCGGACCTGCCGATCACAGCACCGAAATAGCAGCTGCCCTGATAGTAGCCCTCCGCGTCCTCATAGCCGAGAATGATGTCCCGCATCTTCTCGTTTTTGTCCTGGAAGATGATGGAGACCAGGCTGGCGCCGAGGTCGGAGACTTTCACCGCCGTCCCCTTGCTGTTCTCCATGGTGTACAGAGACAGTTCCCGTCCATCCGGCGTAAAGCCGAATGCTTCCTTTGTGACTGACATTGATTTCCCTCCCGCTCAATCTGTATTCCACGCAGTTTTCCTGCGTCCATGCAATATTTTCTGTCTCATTATATCATGGTTTCTTAAGATTTGGGAACAGAAAGGCAGGGAGATATGTGCCAAAAACAAAGGCCCTCGCTTTATCCCCGGAGCCCAGATGTAGATGTCTGCTCCATCATAAAAGCCCCTCCGCCCAAAGGCGGAGGGGCTTCTGATGTTCTTATGATCTGATGTTCTTAAGATCTTCGGATCTCATGGTCTTATGATCTTGCGATCTCATGGTCTTATGATCTTGGGATCTCATGGTCTTATGATCTTGCGATCTCATGATCTAATGTGTTTATGCATTCATGTATCTATGCGCTTAAATAACTATATGATCCTATAATTATTTATTTTTGCCTTGTATACCTGTGCTCTGTGTCTGCGTTGACAGCTCTCAGGCAAAG